>JAYTOZ010000115.1:0-1975 GCA_043747515.1 Frankiales bacterium
CCCATGACCAGCAGGCTGGCGGTGACCAGACCGGCGGCGCGGGCGTGGCCGCTGCGGATGTCGGGCTCGATGACCGTGCGGGTGACGTAGCCGAAGACATAGGCCTGACCGATCGTGGTCAGCGCAAACAGGGCGCTGCCGAGCACTGCGTAGGTAAAGATCCGCGGTTGCTCCTTGACGGCGACGCCAAGGACGCCGAGCCCACGCCGGATCACACCGGCGGGAACGGCCGGGGCGGGGCGGGTCACTGAGCTCCATCCGGTTGCGGGTCGCACGTGTCTCACTGCAGAGCACGGCCCTGTCGAGTTCAATTCCCTACCGGACGATGACCCCGGCCGCGCGCAGGGCGTCCTTGGCCGCACCGATCCGCAGCGTCCCGAAGTGGAACACGCTCGCCGCCAGCACCGCGTCGGCGCCGGCCGCGACCGCCGGCGCGAAGTCCTCCACCCGGCCCGCGCCTCCGCTCGCGATGACGGGGACGCCGACCACGGCCCGAACCGCGCGCAGCAGCTCCAGGTCGTACCCGCGCCGGGTCCCGTCGGCGTCCATCGAGTTGAGCAGCACCTCGCCGATGCCGAGCTCCTCCCCGCGGGCGGCCCACTGCACGGCGTCCAGGCCGGTGCCCAGGCGTCCGCCGTGGGTGGTCACCTCGAAGCCGCTGGCGGTGCCCGGTGCCCGCCGCGCGTCGACCGACAAGACCAGCACCTGGCTGCCGAACCGGCGGCTGATCTCGCCGAGCAGCTCGGGCCGGCCGATCGCGGCGGTGTTGACCCCCACCTTGTCGGCGCCGGCCCGCAGCAACCTGTCGACGTCGTCGGGGTGCCGGACGCCACCACCAACCGTGAGCGGGATGAACACCTGCTCAGCGGTCCGCCGGACGACGTCGTACGTCGTCTCGCGCGAACCGCTGCTGGCCGTGATGTCGAGGAAGACCAGCTCGTCGGCGCCCTCGGCGTCGTAGATGCGCGCCATCTCGACCGGGTCGCCGGCGTCGACCAGACCGGTGAAGTTGACGCCCTTGACGACCCGGCCGGCATCGACATCGAGGCAGGGGATCACCCGCACGGCAACAGTCACGCGCCGAGACGTTACCGACGCGACGCGACCCGGCCCGGCTTCTGCTGCCGGCGACGGCCATGGGCGTGCACACGGTTGTCACACGGGGCTGCGACGATGTCGGCATGCGTCTCGCCGTCTGCTCGTCCAAGGGCGGCGTCGGGAAGACCTCGACCGCCGCCAACCTCGCCGTCGTGCTGGGCTCGCTCGGCCGGGTGCTGGCCGTCGACGCCGACCCCCAGGACAGCCTTGGCCGGGCCTTCGGGGTGGTCGCGAAGGGCCGGGAGGACTCCCTCGCGGGCCTGCTCGAGGATCCGGGCGCCGACCCCCGCACCGTCCTACGCCGGGACGTGGCCCCCGGGCTGGATCTGCTGCCGGCGCACACCTCGCTCGAGGCGGTCGGGGCGACCCTGGCCGCGCAGGGCGGCATCGTCACCGGCATCCGGCGGGTACTGCGACCGCTGCTCGCCGACTACGACCACATCGTGCTCGACACCCACGGCGACCTGGGCAACCTCACGCTGTCGGCGGTCTGCGCGGCCGACGCCGTGCTCACCGTCTTCACCAGCGACCCCGGCTCGGCGCTCGGAGCAGCCAGGGTCATCGCGTTTCTGGAGCAGCACCGGCGGTTCGAGAACACCTCGGCCCAGCTCGTGGGGGTCGCCTGCGCGCTCTGGGACGCCGGCGGCAAGGCGGCGCGCGAGGTCGTCGGTGCGCTCGAGGGGACCGAGCTGCCGGTCCTGACGACCCGCATCCCGGCGTCCCGGCGGGTGCCCAGCTCGACGCTCGCCAAGCGGCCGGTCGTGCTGTCCGCGCCAAGCTCGCCGGTCGCTCTGGCCTACGCCTCGCTCACCGACGACGTCCTGACGGCCTACGCGGGGTTGGCGTGACCAACGACCTGCGCGCCGATCTGCTGGCC
>JAYTOZ010000116.1:0-12654 GCA_043747515.1 Frankiales bacterium
CCCGAGGGCACGGTCGTCGCGCACGACGAGGGCATCCGCCCCGGCAGCACGCTGGAGAAGCTGGCGTCGCTCAAGCCCGCGTTCCGGCCCGACGGCAAGATCACCGCGGCGAACTCCTCGCAGATCTCCGACGGCGCCGCCGCGCTGCTCATCATGACGTCGGAGAAGGCGGCGTCGCTCGGCCTCACGCCGATCGCCCGCTTCCACACCGGCGTGCTGGCCGGCGTGTCCCCGATGCCGATGCTGCACGCGCCGATGCCGGCGACGCTCAAGGCGTTCGCGAAGTCGGGCCTGTCCGTCTCCGACATCGGCGCCTACGAGGTCAACGAGGCGTTCGCGTCCGTGCCGCTGGCGTGGCTCAAGGACATCGGCGCCGACGACAAGACCGTCAACGCCCTGGGCGGCGCCATCGCGCTGGGCCACCCGCTCGGCGCGTCCGGCGCCCGGCTGATGACGACGCTCGTCCACCACATGCGCGACAACGGCATCCGGTACGGCCTGCAGACCATGTGCGAGGGCGGCGGGCAAGCCAACGCCACCATCCTGTAATTGCTCTAAGCGACACCTGTCCAGGATGTCCACAGTGTGGACAAGTTCTGGGGATGAAATAACAGCCGTGGAACTACCAGCCTGTATGCCAGGTGCCGCGAACTCAGCGCCACTGGGTCGACAGGCCGAAGCCAACGATGATGAAGCCGAAGCCGATGAACAGGTTGGTGCCGCCGAGCCCGCCGACGAGCGGCATGTCGGGGCCGGCGATGTAGAAGGTCACCAGCCAGACGATTCCGACGGCGAACATCGCCAGCATTAGCGGCGCGAGCCAGACCGGGCTCGGCTTGCGGCGGCGGACCGAGGACGGCAGCGGCGGCGCGGTGTAGGCGACCTTCTTGCGCTTCTTGGACTCTGGCACGTCGACCTCCGGCGCGGGGACAGTGCGACTAGCGTAACGACTGGGGAGCTCATCGTTTCCGCAACGATCGATCTGGGGGGTCCGTGCCGGGGGAGACCGCCCGACGCAGGCGTGGGCCCTGGCGGTGGCTCGTCCCGCTCACCGCACTCGGCGCCGGCCTGCTGTTCGCCACGAGTGCCACAACAGCTCGCGGCACCGACCTGCGTGCAGGACGCCGGACCCAGCTGACCGAGCTGATCGCCGCGCAACAGGCCGACGTGGCGACGCAGGAGCGAGCCGCGTCGCGGCTGCGCACCGAGGTCTCGGCGGCGGCGGTCACTGCTGCGGCCGGTTCCTCGGTCGTGGCGGCAGAGCGCAACCGGGGGCAGGCCTTGGCCCTGGTCGCGGGCACCACGTCGGTCACCGGGCCGGCGTTGACGGTCTCGCTCGACGACGCACCACGGCCCGCGCCCGGGCGGCGGCCGGCCAGCGACAACCCGGACGATCTGGTGGTCCACCAGCAAGATGTCCAGTCGGTCGTGAACGGCTTGTGGGCCGGCGGCGCCGAGGCGATGACACTGATGGGCGAGCGGGTGATCTCGACCAGCGCCGTGCGCTGCGTCGGCAACACACTGCTGCTGCACGGCCGGGTCTACAGCCCGCCGTTCGTGGTCACCGCCGTCGGCGACCCAGACCGGTTGCGGGCTGCGCTTGCCACCGAGCCGGGCGTGGCGCTGCTCCAGCGGTACGTCGACCGCTTCGGTCTCGGGTTCGCGATCAAGGCCCGACGAGCCGTGCGACTCCCCGCCTACGCCGGGCCGCTCGACCTGCCACACGTCGGGCCGACCGGGTGAGCCACCGGGGCGACGCGGTGCGCACCGGCCTACGCGGTCTGGGCCAGAGTTTGATCACGCTCGGGTTGGTGCTGCTGCTGTTCGTCGTCTACGAGCTCGAGGTGACCAACCTCTACACCGACCAGCAGCAGTCGCAGCTCGGTCGGGAGCTGAGCCGCGAGTGGGCCGGCCCCGACCCCACTCGGCCGGTCAGAAAACCCGGCCAGCCCGCCACGGTGCCGGTGGTCGCCGCCCTCGGCCGGGCATTGGCCCGCATCTACCTCCCGAGCATCAGCCGGGACTATGTCCGGGTGGTGGTCGAGGGTGTCGCCACCGAGGACCTCAAGCGTGGGCCCGGCCACTACCCGGGGACGGCCGCCCCCGGCGCGGTTGGCAACACCGTCATCAGCGGCCACCGTACGACGTACGGAGCGCCGTTCAACCGCCTCGCCGAGCTCCGCACGGGTGACCAGGTGGTGCTCGAGACCCAGGGCAGCTGGTTCACCTACCGGGTGAGCGAGCTCCAGATCGTCCAGCCCACCGCGATCGCGGTGACGTACCCGGTGCCGGGGCAGTTCGGCGCCATCGCGACCAAGCGGCTGCTCACCCTGACGACGTGCAACCCGGAGTACTCCGCGCGGCAGCGACTGATCGTGCGGGCCGAGCTCGTCGCCAGCCTGGCCAAACGTGCGGGTGTCCTGCCACCGGCACTCGCGGGACCCTGACGATGTACATCTGGATCTGGCGGCATCTGCCGGGACCGTTGGCGGCCCGGATCGCCGGCTGCGCCGCACTGTTCGCAGCCGTGGTCGCGGTGTTGTTCCTGGTGGTCTTCCCCCGCGTCGAACCCCTGCTCCCCTTCTCCGACGTGACTGTCGACCCGCCTGCAGCCGCCCCGGCCACCAGCGGGCCCGGCTGAGGCGGCCCGACGTACGGTGTCGGTTGTGACCCGCATCCTCGTCGTGGACAACTACGACAGTTTCGTGTTCAACCTGGTGCAGTACCTCGGGCAGCTCGGCGCGCAGACCGACGTCAAGCGTCACGACACGGTCGATCTCGACGCCCTCGACGACTACGACGGCGTCCTGCTTTCACCTGGGCCGGGGATCCCCGAGGACGCCGGCTGCTCGGTGGCCATGGTCGGCGTCTGCGAGCAACGCGAGCTGCCCCTGCTCGGGGTGTGTCTCGGCCATCAGGCGATCGCCGTCGCACACGGGGCCACCGTCAGCCGCGCACCGGAACTGCTGCACGGCAAGACCAGCGAGGTCGAGCACGCCCGGGCAGGGGTGCTGCACCCGCTGCCGAGCCCCTTCACCGCGACCCGCTACCACTCCCTGGCGGTGGAGGAGGCGACATTGCCGGCCGAGCTGCAGGTCACCGCGCGGACCGCCGGCGGAGTCGTCATGGCGCTGCGCCACCGGGACAAGCCGATCGAGGGCGTGCAGTTCCATCCCGAGTCGGTGCTGACCCAGGGCGGGCATCTGCTGCTCGCGGCCTGGCTCGGTCAGTGCGGCGACCCGGCCGCCGCGGCCCTCGCACCTGCGCTGGCGGCCAAGGTCGAGGACAAGCGGCTCGCGGCGTTCGCCTGATCCGCGCGGTTACGGGGTCGGGATCACGGGGGGTGGGGCGACCGAGGCGGTCGGCAACGGGCCAGGAGTCGGCGTCGCGCTGGGGGTGGGCGTCGGGGTAGGGGTAGGCGCCGGCGCCGTCACGTCGATGATCACCGTCGAGCCGCGCGGCGCCAGGGTGTTGACCGGTGTCTGATTGAGCACCACGCCGAACGGCGCGGCCGAGGTGACCGGCCGGATGCCGACCGAGAAGCCGGCCTGACCGAGCAGCTGGACTGCCTGGTCCTGGGTCTTGCGACGGACGTCCGGGACCTGCACGTTGCCGGAGGCGACGACCAGGGTCACCTGCGTCTTGACCGCGAGCTGGACACCTGGCTTCGGGATGACGTCGAGCACCGTGCCTGGGGCGACGTTGCCGTCGCGCTGGATGACCCGGTCAGCCAGATTCGCCGCGGCGAGCCGGGCTTCGGCCTCACGCTGCGACAACCCGAGGATCTGCGGCACGATGGTCATCTCGACGCCTTTGGAGACGACGAGATCGACCCGGCCGCCCTTTTTGACGGGGAATTGCTCGTCGGGGCTCTGCTTGAGCACATTGTCGACGCTGCTGGGGTCGAAGACCCGCGTCACCCGACCGACCCGCAGGCCGGCTCCGATCAGCTGGTCGGTCGCGACCGGCAGTTGCTGACCGACCACCCGCGGCGGCCTGATGAGCCCGCCGTCGTTGCCGAGCAGCCCCTGCACGAGCAGGGCCACACCGACCGCCACGCCCGCCAGCACGAGGGCGAACAGCGCATACGCCAGGCCCCTTCGACGGCGCCGCGGCCGGATCGGTCGCAGCAGCGTGGTGCTCGCCTCCGCGACGGCCGGCGCGCCGACGAGCAGCGGCGTGGCAAGGACTCGCGAGCCGGCCGCGGCCCGCAGCAGGTCCTGGCGCATCTCCTGCGCCGACTGGTAGCGGTTGGCCGGGTTCTTGGCCATCGCCTTGAGGATCACCGCGTCGATGTCAGGGGAGAGTGTCTCGTCGTACGCCGACGGCGGGGCTGGATCCTCGCGGACATGCTGGTAGGCCACCGCGATGGGCGAGTCGCCGACGAATGGCGGGCTGCCGGTGATGAGCTCGTAGAGCAGGCAGCCGGCTGAGTAGATGTCGGACCGCGCGTCGACGTGCTCGCCACGGGCCTGCTCTGGCGAGAGGTAGGCGGCCGTCCCGATCACCGCGGCGGTCTGCGTCATCGTCGAGTTGCTGCCGGCGGCGGCCCTGGCAATGCCGAAATCCATCACCTTGATCTCGCCGGCCGGGGTGAGCATGACGTTGGCCGGCTTGATGTCGCGGTGCACGATGCCCGCGGCGTGCGCGACCTCGAGCGCGGAGCAGACGTCGGCCGTGACTTCGAGGGCGCGCTGTGGCAGCAGTCGACCCTCGGTCTGCAGGACCTCCCGCAGGGTGCGTCCCTGCACCCGCTCCATGACGATGTACGGCACGCCGTCCTCGTCCTCGCCGGTGTCGTAGACGGTCACGATGCTCGGCGCGTCAAGCGACGCGGCTGCTTGGGCCTCCCGCCGGAAGCGGCCCTGGAACGACGGGTCCCGGGCTAGGTCGGTCCGCAGCACCTTGACGGCCACCTCGCGGTTCAGCCGAAGGTCGCGGGCCAGCAGGACCTCGGCCATCCCACCGCGACCGATCACGGCGCCGAGCTGATAGCGACCGCCGAGCAGCCGGGACGGGGCGGTCATCGGGCCAGCACCGCTTTGAGGACCTCGCGGGCGATCGGCGCGGCCACCTGGCCGCCGGTGGCGTCGGAGCCCAGCGAGCCGCCGTCCTCGACCAGCACCGCGACCGCGACTTTGGGGTCCTGCGCCGGTGCGAAGCCGATGAACCAGGCGTGCGGGGCGGCGCCGGGAGCGTGCTGAGCGGTGCCGGTCTTGCCGGCGACCCGCACTCCGGACAGCTGCGCCGCGGTGCCGGTGCCCCTGGCCACCACGCCCTCCATCAGGGTGGTCATCGTGGCAGCCACCTGCTGGCTGACCGCGCGCCGGTAGAGCTCGGGCTGGGCGACATCGAGGGTGCTGAGATCGGGGGTCTGCACCTCGCTGACCAGGTAGGGCCGCATCACCTCCCCGCCGTTGGCGATGCCGGCGGCCACCATTGCCATCTGCAGTGGGGTGACCCGGACGTCGTACTGGCCGATGGCTGACTGGGCCTCCTGCGGAGGCGACAACGTGTCGGGGTAGATGCTCGTGGCGACCCGCTGGGGCAGCACGAGGCTGTTATCACCGAACCCGAAGGCCGCCGCCTGCTTGCGGACGGCGTCCTGGCCCAAGGCGAGCCCGAGCGAGGCAAAAGCGGTGTTGCAGGAGATGGCGAACGCGTCGGCGAGGGTGTCGGTCGTGCCGTCGCCGCAGCGCTCACCCCCGAAGTTGGCGAGCGTCTTGGTGGTCTGCGGCAGCTTCAGCACGGTCGGAGCGGGGATCCGGGTGTCCGGGGTGTAGCGCCTACTGGCCAGCGCCGCCGCCGCCGTGATCACCTTGAAGGTCGAGCCCGGCGGGTAGGTGCGTTCGACCGCCCGGTTCTGCAGCGGGTTGCCCGGGTCGGCGGTCAGCCGCCCGTAGGCGGCGCTGATCTGGGTGGTGTCGTGCGAGGACAGCGACGTCGGGTCGTACGACGGGCTGCTGGCCATGGCAAGGACCGCCCCGGTCCGGGGGTCGAGGGCGACGACGGCGCCGACCTTGCCTTTCAGCCCGTCGTACGCGGCCTGCTGGGCAGCTCGGTTGAGGGTCAGCACGATCGAACCGCCCTGCGGTGCGTTGCCCGTGACGTAGTCCGACAGGCGTCGGACGAACAACCGGTCGTCCTCACCGGAGAGCACCCGGTCGTCGAGCCGTTCCACCCCCGTGCGTCCGTAGAGCAGTGAGTAGAAGCCGGTCACCGGCGCGTAGACCGCGCCGCCGGGGTAGGTGCGCAGGTAGGTCAGGCTGTCGGTGGTCCGCACCGAGGTCGCCACGGTCTGCCGGTTCTTGCCGGTGCCCAGCACGATCGGGCCGCGCTGCCGGTCGTAGGTGCGCACCAACACCCGCCGGTTACGCGGGTCGTCGCGGTAGCTCTTGGCCTTGACCACCTGGACGTAGTTGACGTTGATCAGCAGCAACCCGAACAGCAGCAGGCAGGCGACAGCCACCTTGCGAAGCGGGGCGTTCACCGCCGGACCACCTGGGTCTGCGCGTCGGCCAGGCTCGCTCGCGCCGAGGCCGGGGTGACCGGGCTGGGCGCCGGCCTGCGGGCGGCGTCGCTGATCCGCAGCAGGATCGCCACCAGGCCGTAGTTGCAGACCACCGAGGATCCGCCGTAGGACAGCCACGGCAGGGTCACGCCGGTCAGCGGGATGAGACCGGTGACCCCGCCGGCGATGACGAAGACCTGCAGGGCCAAGGCGAACGACAGGCCGGTCGCGAGCAGCTTGCCGAACGAGTCGCGGCACGACAGGGCGGCCCGCAGCCCGCGCTCGACGATGATCGCAAAGATCATCAGCACTGCCATGACGCCGATCAGGCCGAGCTCCTCGCCGATCGCGGCCAGGATGAAGTCGGTCTTGGCGAATGGCACCGTGCCGGGCGCTCCCTCACCGAGCCCGGTCCCCGTGATGCCACCGGTCCCCATCCCGAACAACCCCTGCACGAGTTGGTAGCCGCTGTTCTGCGCGTCGGCGAACGGATGCAGCCAGGTGTCCACGCGCAGCTGCACGTGGTGAAACAGGTGGTATGCCGCGAAGGAACTGCCGGCGAACAGCGCGAGCCCGATCAGCAACCAGGACGTGCGTTCGGTGGCGACGTAGAGCATCACGATGAAGATGCCGAAAAACAGCAGGGAGGTGCCGAGGTCCTTCTCCCGCACGAGCACCGCGATGCTCGCCACCCAGGCGAGCAGCACCGGCCCGAGGTCGCGGCCCCGCGGCAGGTCCAGGCCGGCGACGCGTCGGCTGGCCAGCGACAGCACGTCGCGCTTGCTGACCAGGTAGCTCGCAAAGAAAATCATCAGCAGGACCTTGGCGACCTCGCTGGGCTGCACCGTCATCGGACCGACCCGGATCCACAGCCGGGCTCCGTTGATCGTGGCGCCGACCCCGGGCAGCGCGGGCAGCAGGAGCAGGACGAGCCCGGCGGCTGCGCAGGTGTAGCTGTAGCGGGCCAGCCGGGTGTGGTCGCGCACCACCAGCAGGACGGCGATGAACGCGGCGACCCCGACCCCGGTCCAGATCAGCTGCAATGGGGCGTCGGCCCTGGGCAGGTGCCTGCCGGCCTGCCGCGCCCTGTCGGCGGCAGCCAGGTCGAGTCGCCGGATCAGGACGACCCCGAGGCCGTTGAGCAGCGCGACGCAGGGCAGCACCAGCGGATCGGCGTACGGCGCGGTACGACGCAACACCAGATGGGCCAGCCCGAACAGCGCGCCCAGCCCGAGGCCGTAGCCGAGGGTGCCGGACGGGATGCGGCCGTTCTGAGAGATGCCGACCGCTGCGTAGCCGCTGGCGGCGAGCAGCGTGGCGAAGACGAGCAGCAGGAGCTCGGTGCCGCGGCGGTGTCCGCCGGACGGCGTCGGCAACGTGGTCACGGCGCTGGACTCTGGATCGGGCCGGGCGGACACGGGAGCGGCGCTGGGCTCGTCGGCGCGGGCGAGGCGAGCGGGCAGGCGACGCCGCCCTGCTGCTCGAGCCGCGTGACGATGGCCCGGGCGTCAGGTTTGCTCTTGGCGACGATCCCGTGCTGCACCCGCTCGCGGTAGACCTCCGGCAGCTGGTCGGTGGTGAGATCGGTGCGCTCGTCGACGGTGGCGAGGGACAGCCCGGCGACGCCACCTCGCACCCCTCGGAAGACCGCGACGTGCTGGCCTTGGACGCCGACGAAGTACTGCGTGCGCAGATAGGCCCAGCCGGCACCGGCCCCGATGACCAGCAAGGCCAGGATCCCGACGAGCAGGAGCCCCGCCCGCCGCCGCCGGTGGTTGCCGGCGGGCTCGTCCGGCGCGGTGGTGGCGACTGGCGCTTCGCGGCCTTCGGCGACCTGCGCCCGGCTGGCGGCGCTGTCAGCGACCCCCGGCGGCGGTGCCTGCGGGGCCTCGGCTGCGGCGCCGGCGACGACCGGCACGAGCACCGGGCTCTGCTCGCCCTCGACGGCGTCGGCGACCACGACCGTGACGTTGTCGGGTCCGCCGCCGCGCAGGGCAAGGGAGACGAGCCGGTCGACGGCCTCTTGCGGATCGGGGATCGACAGTGCCTCGCGCAGGGTGTCGAGGCTGCCGACCGGGCCGGTGAGACCGTCGCTGCACAGTAGGTAGCGGTCACCCTCGCGGATCTCCCGGACCGACAGGTCCAGCTCGATCCCGGGCCGGCCGTCCAGCGCCCGGGTGATCATCGATCGCTGCGGATGGGTCGTCGCCTCCTGCTCGCTGATCCGGCCTTCGTCGACGAGCGTCTGGACGAGGGTGTGGTCGTGGGTGATCTGGCTGAGTTGACCGTCGCGCAGCAGATAGCAGCGCGAGTCGCCGACATGCAGCAGACCCATCCGGCTGCCGGCCGACAGGATCGCGGTGAGCGTCGTACCCATGCCTTCCAAGGAGGGGTCGCCGGCGACCATGTCGTGCAAGTGTTCGTTCGCGCGCTCGGCCGCCTCGCGCAGGGCCGTGAGCAGATCCGCGCCGGGGACGTCCTCATCCAGAGGCGCCAGCGAGGCGATCGCGACGGCGCTCGCCACCTCACCGGCGGCGTGTCCGCCCATGCCGTCCGCAACGGCGAGCAACCGGGGTCCGGCGTAGACGGAGTCCTCGTTACCGGTCCGGAGCAGCCCGGTGTGCGAGCGTGCGGCGAAGCGCAGGGCCAACGTCACCGGCGCAGCTCAAGGACAGTCTTGCCAATTTTGATCTGGGCCCCGAGCGGCACGGGCGTCGGTCGGCTGACCTTGCTGCCAGCCAGGTAGGTGCCATTGGTGGAACCGAGATCCTCGACCAGCCAGGACCCGTCGCCCGGCACCAACCGGGCATGCCGGCTGCTCGCGTAGTCGTCGGTCAGGACCAGGGTCGAGTCGTCAGCCCGGCCAAGCGTGACCGGCACACCGGCCAGGGTGACGGTCGTGCCGGCGAGCGAGCCCTCGGTGACGACGAGCCGCCGGGCGGCGCTGCGCTTGACCGTCTTGGCCGGTCGCGTCGCCGTGGTGTTCGCCCGTGGCCCGCGGGTCGGGGCGGCACCGGACCGGCCGAACAGATCGGTGCGGATGGTGTGGACCGCGGCGAGTACAAACAGCCAGAGCAGGATGAGCATGCCGTATTTTGCGACCGCGACGACGAGCGCGCTGCCCATCTAGCGCCCCGCCCGATAGACCAGCTCGGTCGTGCCGACCCCGATGCGGTCACCGTCCCGCAGCGGCGCCACCGACACCACCTTGTCGTTGACGCGGGTGCCGTTGGTCGAGCCGAGGTCGGCGACGCTCGCCGAGCCGCCGTCGAGGCGGACCTCGGCGTGCCGCCGGCTCACCCCCGCGTCGTCGAGCCGGAGCCCGGCCTCGGCGCCGCGACCGACCACGAGGGACGGACCGGTCAGCGCGACGATGCGCTGCTGCGCGCCGTCGCGGCCCTGCCGTAGGACCAGCTGCGGGGCCGCTGGCGGCGCCGGCCGAGCCTGCTCGGAGGTCCCCGAGGTGCTGCTGCTGATCCGGAAGACGCCGGTGTCCAGGCTGTCGACCTGCTTGAACCGCACGCCCACCGGCCCAACGAACGACCAGCCCTGCTCGGTGGCGTGCTCGGACACCATCGCTGCCAATTCGGCTCGCAGCGGTGCGTCGTACGTCGAGAGCCGGGCGGCATCGGAGGTGCCCAGCTCGACGGTGTAGTCGTTGGGGACGAGCACCCGACCAGGCCCGAGAATGGCCTTTTTGTCCTCGGCCTCGCGAACCAGGGCAGCGGCGATCTCGACCGGCTCGACGACCCCACCGAAGGCGCGGGCGAACATGCCCTCGACCAAGCCTTCGAGCCGACGCTCGAAGCGCTGCAGCACGCCCACGAGGCTCTCCTTCCCGTCGTCGCGTGATCGTATCTGTGCGCACGCTGGCGGCGGCCGAGACGGGCTCGGGTGCTAGGTTGGCCGCCGCACTCGGGCGAGTGGCGGAATGGCAGACGCGCACGGTTCAGGTCCGTGTGTCCGAAAGGACGTGGGGGTTCAACTCCCCCCTCGCCCACCAGAGGGGTTCCCGGCTCAAGTGGGATTCCAAGCAGGTAAAACTGTTCGGCCACAGCCCGAAACGACGAAGGCCGCCCCTTTGAGGGCGGCCTTCGCGTCGATCGGGGTAGTCGGGGGCGTCGTGTGGGGCGCGGGAACGGGCTCGCGGGGGTCCGGTGGCTGGTTCCGTGCGTGCTGCGCCCCGGGTGGGTGGTGCTACATGCCCTGGGTGCCGTCTCGGTGGCGATGAGGCAGGCGGTGAACACGCTGGTCGCGGCGAGGCCCATCGTGCGGCGGTTCACGGGGCTGTCGATGCTGGTGACGCCGGCGCTCTTGGCGGTGCCGTTGATGCCCTCGACGCTGTTGCGGAGCGAGCGGTGGATGTCGCACCACTTCTGGCCCGCGTAGGGGAGCTCTCCAGCAACGACGCCGCGTCCTTGCGCCACCAGACCAGCCGCGGGCCACCCCGCGCGGTCAACAACCTCGCCCTTCAGGCTCTCGTCGCCACATTCGCCGCGAACAAGTCCATCGTCGATGAGTCAGCAGCCCGCGCCGCCGTCACCGCCGACCGGCAGACTCGACGGACGAGGTCCGGCACGGTTGGACCAGCAAAAGCCGCGAACCGTAACGTCAAGCCATGAGCTCACTCAACGAGGTTGGTGCGCGCGACGGCTGGCGCTGTTGGCTGTGCGACGAGCCAGTCGACCGGGACGCGTCGGTCAACGCAGACCGCGGGCCGAGTGTCGACGGGGGCGCTGCCCCGAAGGGCAAGAAAGCTGCCTCGGGCACGGAGCGGCTGGCCCACCGGGCCTGCAACACCCGCAAGGGTGCGGTCAAGCCCATCGTTGCCTGGTCCCGGGAGTTGTTCGTCGTGGATCCGGCCCCGATCGTGGCGACCGTCGAGCGGTTGACGCGCAAGAGCGGCCGGGAGGTGGTGGCCCGCTGCCCCACCCGGCAGGACGCCGAGCAGGCCGGCACCTGGCTGGTGGATCGGCTGTCCCGCTTCGCGCCGGGGCTGGCTGTGACGACCCAGGTCGAGTCCGGCGGCGGGCAGTTCGTGCTGGTGCTGCTCGCCGGCTGAGCCGATCTGGTGCGATGGGCCGTGTTGACCGGGCCCTGCGACCACAACAGCACGCAAGGGTGCGGCGCCCACCGTGGGTCGAGCGCGAAGGCCCCGACCAGAGCCGCCGGAGGTCCGGCATCCTCGCTGTTGTGGTCGCTGCACGGTCACGCCGACGTTGGACGCCAGGGCTAGCGTGCAGGCCATGACCGGCTACCGGTTCCTCGACGGCATGGGCGACGTCGTGGCAGAGGGCGAGTTCGTTGACCACCCGGCTGCGCTCACCTGGGCGAGTGACGATGCCGAGCGCGATGAGGACATCCAGCGGGTTGAATTTCTCGGTCCGGACGGCGACTGGCGCTGGGCCGGTCCACTGCAGGACGGATGACGCCGCTTCGGCAGCCCTGCAGGGCCCACGCCGCGGGTGGTGGTCGGCGCTCACCCGGCGGCTGGCACCGGTGCCGGCCCGGGATATCGATGCTGTCCGCCAGGCTAGAATCTGCGTCATGGCTGCGAGGCGCGAGGCGTCGGCAGGATCCCGGCTGTCGTCGGCCGCTCCCGGCGCTGGCGTGCTGCCACGGGTGTTCACCGAAGGACTGTCGGCGGTGCTGCTCGCCGACACGGTCACCCGTCGGGTCGTGCCCGCCGATCATCTGGCGCAACAACTCGCCCCTTGGCCGGCTCTGCCCGCGTCCGGCGAGGCCTGGTCGGACCCGGCCGGCCTGCGTGACGCGGTGGGCCGGCCTGTCCGTCACCGGCCACCCGCGCTCGCGCGCGGCCTACGGGGCCCCGGTCTCCGGTCAGTCGATCAGTGCCCTGCGCGCCTCAGACTCGACGGGCGCCCGGAAGGCACTGTTCGTGCTTGGTCTCCCGCTCGAAGGTGCGCCCGCTCCGCACGGCCATGCGTTGGTCGTGCTGGGGCCGGTGTCCCAGATCGAGACCGATCCGGTCGTTGCCGACACCGCAGCGCATCGGCTGGCACGAACCTCACGCTGGCGGCCGGATACCTGCCTGCCGGGCAGGCCAATCAGGTCGGCGGCAACTGGTGGGATGTGTTCGCTCGGCCCGACGGCGCCACCGGGATCGCGGTGGGCGATGTGAT
>JAYTOZ010000117.1:0-11702 GCA_043747515.1 Frankiales bacterium
AGCTTGGAGGAGGCGATCGGCCACGCTGAGGTGCTCGACACCCAGCACGCCATCGAGCATTGGAAGGCCGGCGGTCTGGACCTCTCGCCGGTGTTGCACGTGCCCGACCTGCCGGCCGGCACACCGCTCACCCGCCAGCAGGCCCAGGACCACGGGCTCGCAGCGGCGCTCGACAACACCCTGCTCCAGCTCTGCGAGGGAGCCCTCGCCGACGGCACCAAGGTCACCCTTGAGCTGCCGGTGCGCAACGTCAACCGCACCGTCGGCACGATGCTCGGCGCCGAGGTTACCCGCCGGTACGGCGCGACTGGCTTGCCAGAAGGCACCATCGACCTCACCTTCACCGGCTCGGCCGGCCAGTCCTTCGGTGCATTCCTGCCCCGTGGCATCACGCTACGGCTGGAGGGGGACGCGAACGACTACGTCGGCAAAGGTTTGTCCGGCGGGCGGGTGGTCGTGCGACCCGACCGCGCCTCGACGTTCCCGGCGAAGGACAACGTCATTGCCGGCAACGTCCTGCTCTACGGCGCGACGTCGGGCTCGCTCTACGTCAGCGGCGTTGTGGGCGAGCGCTTCGCCGTGCGCAACTCCGGGGCGACCGCGGTCGTCGAGGGGGTCGGCGACCACGCCCTGGAGTACATGACCGGCGGCTGCGTCGCCATTCTCGGCCCGACCGGGCGCAACATCGCCGCAGGCATGAGCGGTGGTACGGCGTACCTGGTGGACCTCGACGAGCGCAAGGTCAACCGCGAGATGGTCGACCTGGAGACGTTGGACGCCGGCGACACCGAGACGCTGCGCCAACTGCTCAGCGAGCACGTTCGTGAGACGGGAAGCCAACTCGCGTCCACCTTGCTCGACGTCCCGGAACGCTTCACAAAGATCATGCCGCGCGACTACAAGAAGGTGCTGCTCGCCATGGAGCAGGCCCGTCGTGACGATGTGGATGTCGACGAGGCGGTCATGGCCGCGACGAGGAGCTGACGCGAGATGGCGGACCCGCAGGGCTTTCTGAAGATCGACCGGTCGCTGCCGACCCGGCGTCCCGTCGACGTGCGCATCCGGGACTGGAAGGAGGTTTACGAGGATTTCCCCAAGGAGGCATCACAGGCCCAAGCCGCCCGGTGCATGGACTGCGGCATCCCGTTCTGCCACAACGGCTGCCCGCTGGGTAATCTCATCCCCGAATGGAACGACCTCGTCTACCGTGACGACTGGCGCGAGGCGATCGAGCGGCTGCACGCGACCAACAACTTCCCGGAGTTCACCGGCCGGCTCTGCCCGGCGCCGTGCGAGGCGGCGTGCGTGCTCGGCATCAACGCAGACCCGGTCGCCATCAAGCAGGTCGAGGTCGAGATCGTCGACCGCGCCTGGGAGCAGGGCTGGGTCGCCCCGCAGCCGCCCCACGAACGGACCGGCCGCCGGGTCGCCGTCGTGGGGTCAGGCCCGGCAGGGCTCGCCGCCGCGCAGCAGTTGACCCGCGCCGGCCACGACGTCACGGTGCTGGAGCGGGCCGACCGGATCGGTGGGCTGCTGCGCTACGGCATCCCGGAGTTCAAGATGGAAAAGCGCGTCCTCGAGCGGCGCCTGGACCAGATGCGGGCCGAGGGGACGAGCTTCACGACCGGGGTCGACGTCGGCGTCGACGTCACCGTCGGACAGCTCCGTGCCTCCTACGACGCGGTGCTGCTCGCGGGTGGTTCCACGCTCGGCCGGGACCTGCCGGTGGAGGGTCGCGAGCTAGCGGGCATTCATTTCGCCATGGACTACCTGGTGCCGTCGAACCGGGTGCAGGAGGGCGACTTCCAACGCCCGCCGATCACGGCCGAGGGCAAGCACGTCGTCATCATCGGCGGCGGTGACACCGGGGCGGACTGCCTCGGTACGGCGCACCGCCAGGGCGCGGCGAGCGTGACCCAGTTGGAGATCATGCCGGAGCCGCCGAAGACGCGGGCGGCCTCGACCCCCTGGCCGACTTGGCCGCTCGTCTACCGGACCTCGAGCGCCCATGAGGAGGGTGGTGAGCGGATCTTCAGCGTCAACACGGTGCGCTTCGTGGGCGAGGGTGGCGCCGTCCAGGGCCTGGAGGTCGTCGAGGTGGATACCGGCTTCGTGCCGGTCGAGGGCAGTCAGCACGTACTGCCGACGCAGCTGGTGCTGCTCGCCATGGGCTTCACCGGACCGCAGCGCACCGGCCTGCTCGAGGCGCTCGGCGTCGAGCTCGACGGCCGCGGCAACGTCGCCCGGGACGCCGGCTGGGCGAGCTCGGTGCCGGGCGTGTTCGTGGCCGGCGACATGGGCCGCGGGCAGTCACTCATCGTGTGGGCGATCGCCGAGGGCCGCTCAGCCGCGGCGGCTGTCGATGCCTTCCTGGGCGGCGAGACCACCCTGCCGTCACCGGTCCTCACGACCAGCCGCTGAGCACGGTCCTAGGCTACGGACGTGAAGCGTCGAGCAAAAATTGTTTGCACCCTCGGTCCAGCGACGCAGTCCTACGACGGGATTCGCGCACTCGTCCTCGCCGGGATGGATGTCGCCCGGCTGAACTTCTCGCACGGCAGCCACGCCGACCATGCGCAGGCCTACAACTGGGTCCGCCGGGCCAGTGACGAGTCCGGTCGCGGGGTAGGGGTCCTGGTCGATCTGCAGGGCCCCAAGATCCGGCTCGGGAGTTTCGCCGACGGCCCGGTGCTTTGGGCGACGGGGGAGACCGTCACGATCACCACCGAGCCGTGCGCGGGCAGCCACGACCGGGTCTCGACCACCTTTGCCGGCCTGGCCGGGGACGTGTCGGTCGGTGACCGACTGCTCGTCGACGACGGCCGCGTCGGCTTGCGGGTCGTCGATGTCGACGGTCCCGAGGTGCGGTTGCTCGTGACCGAGGGCGGGCCGGTCAGCAACCACAAGGGACTGTCGCTGCCGGGGGTCGGGGTGAGCGTCCCGGCGATGTCGGACAAGGACGAGGCCGACCTGCGCTTCGCGCTGACCCTGCGGGCCGACATGGTGGCCCTGTCGTTCGTGCGCGCACCCGAGGACATCGACCGGGTTCACGAAATCATGGATGAGGTGGGCGCCCGACTGCCGGTGCTCGCAAAGATCGAGAAGCCGCAGGCGGTCGAGGCCCTCGATGCGATCGTGGAGGCGTTCGACGGGTTGATGGTGGCCCGGGGCGACCTCGGGGTGGAGATGCCGCTCGAGCGCGTCCCGCTGGTGCAGAAACGGGCCATCCAGGCGGCCCGCGAGCTCGCCAAGCCGGTCATCGTGGCGACGCAGATGCTCGACTCGATGATCGGGGCGTCCCGTCCCACCCGAGCTGAGGCGAGCGACGTCGCCAATGCCGTATTGGACGGCGCCGACGCGCTGATGCTGTCCGGCGAGACGAGTGTCGGGGCCTATCCGATCGAGTCGGTCGCGACGATGGCCAGGATCATCTGTGCGGCCGAGGAGGAGCTTGGCAAGGTTCCGAGGATCGAGCACGAACCGACCTCGATCGGCGGCGCGATCGCCCGCTCGGCCGCGGTCGTCGGCCGGACCGTCGGCGCGAGTGCCCTGGTGGCCTTCACCCAGAGCGGCGACACGGCCCGGCGGCTGGCCGAGCACCGCTCGCCGATCCCGCTGCTCGCCTTCACGCCGGTCGCCGACGTCCGCAGCCAGCTCTCGCTCGTCTGGGGCGTCGAGACGTTCCTCGTGCCGGCGGTCGAACACACCGATGAGATGGTCCAGCAGGTCGAGCGCGCCATGCTGGGCCTCGGCCGCATGCAGCCCGGTGAGCTGGTCACGATCGTGGCTGGCAGTCCGCCGTCGACCTCGGGCTCGACCAACGCGATGCGCGTGCACCGGTTGGGCGGCTACGTGCCCGGCCACCGCGAACCGGGGTAGCGGGTTGTCCGCACCTGGTGATCGTTGTACGGCGGGGCAGCGGGCGGCCGCCTGAGCCGCCCAAGACATCAACAACGTCGGCTGGACGACATGGTCCGCGCCGGCCGGGCCGGGGGCCGGCAGCGACAACGAACCGCGCCGAAGGGCGACGCGCGCCCGATGGGAGCGGACCTACCGGACGCCGACGTACAGGTAGCGCGGGGCCCTGAGGTGCATGGTGGAGTAAGATCGGGCGCCGTTCATGTTGTACTGCTCGACCGCAACCGATCCGTCGCCGTAGACGGCGCTGACGTAGGCGACGTGGCCGTAGCCACCGGCCATCACCCAGCCGTTGACCGTTCGGGAGCCGTTGGCGTAGTACCCCGACCGCTCGAAGCTGTTCCACTGGGCGATCGCGCCGACCACCGGACGGGTGCTGACGGCGACGCCATGGGCCCTGGCAGCCTCGTCCCAGTGATAGGCGCTGCCCCAGTGCTGGCTGTTGCTGATGGCGTGCCGGTGCTGGGCCAGCCGGACTGCGGCGAAGCTCACGCACTGCCGCTTGGTGAAGCCGTAGGGGTCGGCCGACCAGGAGGTGTCGGAGCGATACGGGTAGTCGTCGGCGGCGACGGCCAGCGGGGCGGTTGCGACAGCGGGTGCGATGAGACCGGTCACGAGGGTGGCGACGGCAAGCAGGCGTCGGACAGGGCGCACGGACGTTCTCCTTCGACGGGGACGTGTGCGACTTCGGCAGCTACGCAGGGTGACCTTGAGTCGATCGGTCAAACTGGTCAGAGAAACATCGACAAATCGGGTTTGCGTTCGTCAGGTGCCGATCGGTGAGCGCGCACAACGGACGGTGACTATCTAAGCGGATAGTCATTCGTGATGGCGAATCGTTAGTCCGTGTCGCCGTGACAGGTCGGGATGGTGCGAGCCCAGCGGTCACCCATGGTGACCGCGGTCGGCGGCGGGTGCGATGTGGTGCCCCCGGTGGGATTCGAACCCACACTGTCGGTGGTTTGAGCACCGTGCGTCTGCCGGTTGCGCGACGGGGGCGGGACCTGGATCAAGCCTAGGGCCGGTAGCGTTCGCCCGGTGTCGACCCCCTCGAGTCCAGCGCGTCGAGTGCTGCTCGCCGAAGACGAGGCCCTCATCCGGCTCGACCTCAGGGAGATGTTGGAGGAGGAGGGCTACGACGTCTGCGGTGAGGTTGCCGACGGTGCCTCGGCCGTGCGGGCCGCGCTGGAGCTGCGACCCGACCTCGTCATGTTGGACGTCAAGATGCCCGTGCTGGACGGCATCTCGGCGGCCGAACAGATCGTCGCGGCACGCATCGCGCCGGTCGTCATCCTGACGGCGTTCAGCCAGCGTGATCTCGTCGAGCGGGCCCGGGAGGCGGGCGCGATGGCCTACCTCGTGAAGCCCTTCCAGAAGGTCGACCTGCTGCCGGCGATCGAGATGGCAGTGTCGCGGCATGCCGAGCTGGTGGCCCTCGAGCGGGAGGTGGCCGACCTGACGGGTCGGCTGGAGGCCCGCAAGCTCATCGAGCGGGCCAAAGGGGTGCTGCAGACCGGGCACGGTCTCACCGAGCCAGCCGCGTTCCGCTGGATCCAGCGGGCATCGATGGACCAGCGGCGCAGCATGCGGGCCGTCGCCCAGGACGTCGTCGACGAGAAAGCCGGCCCCGCCCCTTCTGCGGGGTCTTGACCCCCGGCTGGGTCACGTTCTCGTCACGACGACGCTGCGGGTGTGTGGCGCTGCTTCCCCCGCCCCGCGCACGTCGGTACGGTCGCGCTCACCTTCCCTGCCGGGGAGTCTCATCTCGGAGGTCCAGTCGTGCAGCGCAAAACCCTCACCCGCGTGACGCTCCCCCTGCTGGTCGGTGCCCTAGCCCTGTCGGCCTGCGGTTCGAAAAAAGAGACCAGCACCGGCGGTGGTGGGGGCAACACCACCCACACCGTCAAGATCGGCATGATCGCACCGCTGTCCGGTGGTCTGTCATCACTTGGGCTCGGCATGAAGAACAGCGCAGATTTGGCCATCAAGCAGGCCAACGCCAAGGGTCTGATCAAGGGCTGGAAGATCGAGTTCGACCCACAGGACGACCAGGAGGACCCCAACACCGGTGGTGCCGCGGCCTCCAAATTGGCCTCCGACAGCGCCGTTGCTGGCGTCATCGGCACGCTGCAGTCCTCGATTGCGCTGCAGGCGGCCCCGCAGCTGAACAAGCAGAACATCGTGCTGATCTCGCCGGCCAACACCAACCCGAGCTTGACCCAGGGCCAGGACTACCTCAAGACCAAGAAGCGCCCCTTCGCCAGCTACTTCCGAGACGCGACGACCGACCTGATCCAGGGCGCGTTCGCCGCCGACTTCGCGGTCGAGACGTTGAAGGCCAAGACGGTCTACCTCGTCAACGACAAGCTGGTCTACGGCCAAGGCCTGGACCAGGCCTTCGCGACGGAGTTCACCAAGAAGGGCGGCAAGGTCCTCGCCACCGACTTCGTCACCAAGGACCAGAAAGAGTTCGGCTCCCTGGTCAGCAAGGTCAAGGCGGCCAAGCCCGACCTGGTCTTCTACGGCGGCCAGTTCCCCGAGGGCGCGCCGTTTGCCAAGCAACTCGCCGACGGCGGTGTCAAGGCCCCCTTCATGGGCGGTGACGGACTGGTGGACAAGGGCTTCGTCGCCACGATCGGCGTCAAGAGCGGCCCCTACTACGCGACCAACGTGGGCGCAGCCGTCGAGGATCTCCCAACCGCCAAGGCCTACGTCGAGGCCTACAAGGCGGGTGGCTACAAGGAGGACTTCTCCGCCTACGGTCCCAACACCTACGACTGCGCACAGGTCCTCATCGCTGCGTTGGCCAAGGTGCTCCCAGGCAAGACGGCGATCGACGACACTGTCCGCGCCGCCATTGTCAAGGCGGTGCAGTCGAGCAACCTCGAGGGGGCCACCGGCAAGGTGTCCTTCGACGAGTTCGGTGACACAACCAACCGCATCATCACGATGTACAAGGTCGACGCGGGCGACTTCAAGAAAAAGACGACCGGCAGCTTCGCGGGCTGACGCATTGAGGAGGCGTGCCCCGACGCGGGTCACGCCTCCTCGTGCGTCCACCGGCTCGATCAAGGAGGGGTCGTGCAGCAGTTCCTGCAGCAGATTGCGGACGGCATCGTCCTGGGCGCGCTGTACGGCCTCATCGCGCTGGGGTACACGATGGTCTACGGCATCATCCAGCTGATCAACTTTGCCCACGGCGAGATCTTCATGGTGGGTGCTTTCGGCGGCTACACGCTCTACACCTACGTCCTGCCGGGTGGCACCCCGACATACGTCGCACTGGTCCTGGTCCTGCTGGTGTCGATGCTGACCAGCGCGTTGCTGGCGGTCATCGTCGAGCGGCTGGCTTATCGGCCACTGCGCAACGCGCCACGGCTGGCGCCCCTGATCACCGCAATCGGCGTCTCGATCGCGCTCCAGGAGAGCATCCGCGTCTTCTATCCAAAGGGCAGCCAGGGCAAGCCGTTCCCGGCCCTGTTCCCGCGCGGCACGGTCGACCTGGGCGGGGTCACGCTGTCCTACGTCCGAATCTTCGTCGTCGTCCTCGCGATCGTGCTGATGGTCGCGTTGCAAACGTTCATCTTCCGCTCGCGGACCGGACGGGCCATGCGGGCGACGTCGCAGGACCCTGACACAGCGCGGCTGATGGGCATCGACATCGATCGGATCATCGTGACGACGTTCGTCCTCGGCGGCCTGCTCGCAGGTGCTGCCGGAACCCTGCAAGGCCTCATTGCCAGCCCGATCGACTTCCACATCGGTTTCCTCGCCGGCCTCAAAGCCTTCACGGCGGCCGTCCTCGGCGGCATCGGCAACATCGCCGGCGCGGTCCTGGGGGGCTTCGTGCTCGGCGTCGTCGAGGCACTCGCCACGCAGTACGTCCCGAACGGCTCCGCCCTCAAGGACGTCTTCGCGTTCGTGGTGCTGATCCTGGTGCTGTTGTTCCGGCCGACCGGCCTGCTCGGGGAAAGCGTGAGGAGTCGGGCATGAGCCGGGTCGACACGATGCCGGGCGTTGCTCCGCTGCGACGGGCGGCGGCGCCCTTCGCGACCCCTCTCGCCCTCGCCGGCCTGTTGCTCGTCGTCGTCGGCACGCTCTTGCCCTGGGCCGGCTTCGCCGGCTTCCCGGGGGCGCTGTCGCTGTCGCTCTACCCCTCGGGGTCCCGGCTCTATGTCCTGGTGCTCGCGCCAGCGCTCTTGCTCGTACTCACCCGTTTCACCCGCCGCCGCGAAGCGGGTCTGGCCGCATCGCTCGGCCTGCTCGCGGTGGTGGTTCAGACGATGATCGCCATCACGCAGGCCGGCGGAGGTTTCGTCAATGTCTCGGCCGGCGCCGAGGTCAGCCTCATCGGCGCCGTGCTCGGCGTCGTGGCTTTTCTCGGCTTGCCCGACGACAAGGTCGACGGCGCCGCCGGCGATCTGCCGGCCTGGCCGCATCTGCCGGCCGCAGCCGAGGTCACCGGCGTGTTGGTTGCCCTCGCGGCGGGTCTGGGTCTGGTCGTCTACGCCACGCTGCACGTCGATGCCCCTAGCCAGTTCATCGGCTTCACGTTGGCCCTGCTGGGCGCGATCATGGCCCTGAACCGGCTCGGCTTGTTCGACCTGCTCGGCACCCTGTACGCCCGCCGGCACACCTGGACGCTGGTGCTGATGGCGGTCGCCGCGGTGGCCTTCCCGTTCACCCAGAACGGCACGTCCTACTGGCTGCGGGTGGCCGCCAATATCGGCGTCTTCGCGGCGGCGGCCATCGGTCTGAACGTCGTCGTGGGGCTGGCCGGACTGCTCGATCTGGGCTACATCGCGTTCTTCGGCATCGGCGCCTACGTCGCCGCGCTCTACGGCAACGCCGGGCTCGGGCCTTCCCGCGGCCACCTGCCCTTCCTGCTCGTGGTGGTGCTGGGCGCACTCCTGTCCGGGCTCATCGGGGTGATCATCGGGTTTCCGACGCTTCGGCTGCGCGGCGACTACCTGGCCATCGTCACCCTCGGTTTCGGTGAGATCTTCCGCATTCTCATGAACACCTACGACAGCTTCACCGGTGGCCCGAACGGGCTCGCCAACATCCCGGACCTCAAGCAGGGGTCGTTCGACTTCGGCCTGCCGCATACCGTCTTGGGCATACAGCTGAAAGGTTTTGCCAACTACTACTTCATCGAGCTGATCCTCGTCGCGGTTTTGATGCTGCTGTTCTCCCGACTCAACGACAGCCGGATCGGCCGGGCCTGGGTGGCCATTCGCGAGGACGAGCTGGCTGCCGCGTCGATGGGCATCAACACGGTGTCGATGAAGTTGCTCGCCTTCGGGATCGGCGCGACGCTCGCGGGCGCCTCCGGCACGGTCCAGGCGCACGTCGCCACCCAGGTCAGCCCGGACTCCTTCGTGTTCCTCAATTCGGTGTTCCTGCTCGCTGCCGTCGTGCTCGGGGGCATGGGCACCGTGCCGGGCGCGGTGCTCGGCAGCGCCATCCTGTTGGCCGTGCCGGAGAAGCTGCGCGCCTTCCAGGACTACCGCCTTCTCATCTTCGGTGTCGCACTCATCATCATCATGCGGTTCCGGCCGGAAGGACTCATCGCCAGCAAGCGCCGCCAGCGGGAGTTTCATGAGGGTGGGGGAGCTGCCGGCGGTCTGTCCGCGCCGCCCGGTGCGCCCGGCTCGGCAGTGTCCTGATGGCCGTCCTGGAAGCACGCGACGTCAGCAAGAGCTTCGGCGGCCTGTTGGCGGTGTCGGATGTCGACCTCGACGTCGACGAGGGCGAAATCGTCGGCATCATCGGGCCGAACGGCGCCGGGAAGACCACCTTCTTCAATTGCCTGACCGGGCTCGAGCAACCGACCGGAGGCACCATCACGTTCCGCGGCGAGCCGCTGCGCGGCCGGCCCGACGAGGTCACCCGCGCCGGGATCGCCCGTACGTTCCAAAACATCCGACTGTTTCCCAACATGACGGCGTTGGAGAACGTCCTTGTCGGTGAACACACCCGTATCAAGGTCGGCGTCCTGTCCGCGATCCTGCGGGGTCCCCGCTACCAGCGCGAGGAGCGGGCGGGGGAGGACCGGGCGCGTGAGCTGCTCACGTTCGTCGGGTTGGCGACGGTCGGCGACACCCTCGCCAAGAACCTCGCGTACGGCGATCAGCGACGGCTCGAGATCGCCCGGGCGCTCGCGACCGACCCGAAGCTGCTCCTGCTCGACGAGCCGACGGCCGGGATGAACGCGGCCGAGACGGCCGGCGCGGTCGACCTCGTCCGGCGGATCCAGGCGCAGGGCCTGGCCATCGTCCTGATCGAGCACGACATGCGGTTCGTGTTCGGGCTGTGCGACCGGGTGGCGGTGCTGGTGCAGGGCAGGAAACTCACCGAAGGCACGCCGAACGAGGTGCAGGCCGACTCGCGGGTCATCGCCGCCTACCTCGGCGAGCCCAACGACGACGCGAAGGGGCCCGAGTGAGCCTGCTGGAGGTCCGGGACCTGCATGTGGCGTACGGCCGCATCGAGGCGGTCAAAGGCATCAGCCTGGACGTCGAGCAGGGCCAGGTGGTGACCCTCATCGGCACGAACGGCGCCGGCAAAACCACGACGCTGCGCACGCTGTCCGGCCTGTTGCGGCCCACCGCGGGCACGGTGGTGTTCGACGGCGAACGGATCGACCGGCTGGCGGCGCACGCGGTGGTCGAGCGGGGCATCGCGCATTGCCCGGAGGGCCGGCGGATCTTCCCACTGATGACCATCGAGGAGAACCTCGAGCTCGGGGCCTACAGCCGGGGCCGGATCGGCCCGGACGTCAAGCGCGACATCGGGTCCGTGTACGAGCGGTTCGAGCGGTTGGGCGAGCGACGCACCCAGAAGGCCGGCACGCTCTCCGGCGGTGAGCAGCAGATGCTCGCAATGGGCCGCGCGCTGATGAGCAAGCCCCGCCTGGTCATGCTCGACGAGCCCTCGATGGGGCTGGCTCCCCTGGTGATCAAGACGATCTTCGACACGGTCCGCGAGCTCAAGGACCAGGGGACGACAATCCTGCTCGTCGAGCAGAATGCGCAGGCGGCACTCGGCTTGGCCGACGTCGGCTACGTGCTGGAGACCGGTCGCATCGTTGTGCAGGGGACCGGCGCCGAGCTGCTCAAGGACGAGGCCGTCCGCAAGGCCTATCTCGGCGAGGACTGACCGAACCGACCCAGACGGGAAGGCCCGGAAGCCGCCTTTGGCTCCGTCCGGGTCTTCCCCGACCCCAGACGTTCTCTACTCGGCGGCTCCCGGGCCCTGCCGGACCCGAACCCTAGACAAGAGGTCGAGGCCGGTCAACCGGCTCGGAGCAGGTCCACCAGGGCGGTGAGCGCGGGGGCGGCGAGCAGGGCCGGCAGCAGGTCCCCGACCGGCACGGCCTTGATGGCGAGGAGCCGAAACCCGACGCCGAGCAGCAGCACCCCGCCGGTGGCTGTGACCGCCGCGACCAGCGCGGCCGGGAGCAGACTGCCCAGCAGCACGCCCAGCAGGGTCAGCGACCCCTGCACGACGAGCACCGACAGGGCGGAGGCAGCCACCCCCCAGCCCAGGCTGGCCGCGAACGCAACGGCGGCGAAGCCGTCCAGGGTGCTTTTCAGGGCCAACTGGTCGATGCCACGGCCCAGGCCGTCCGAGAGCGAGCCAAGGATCGCGAGCGGGCCGATGCAGAACAGCAGCGACGCGCTGACGAAGCCCTCGATGAAGCGGGCCCGGCTGTCGCCGGCGCCTCGGCCAAGCCGTCGCTGCAAGGCCCCGCCGACCTGCTCCAGCCGGTCCTCGACCCG
>JAYTOZ010000118.1:0-18368 GCA_043747515.1 Frankiales bacterium
GCCTGTCCGACGGTGACCACGTCGCCGTCGGACAGCAGCCGGGTCGGCGCGACCGGCAGGTCGGCCGCGTCACCCTCGGTCGCGAGCACGGGCGCCCCGGTGGCCTCGACCACCTCGACGAGCGCCTGGACGTGGTCCCAGTGCCCGTGCGTCTCGACGATCCCAACCAGCGGATCGTCGCCGAGCAGCGCGAGCAGCACCGGCGCGTCACCGGCGGCGTCGACCAGCAGCGTGTCGCCCGTCGCGGTGCAGCGCAGCAGATAGCAGTTGTTGTTGAACGGGTTGGTTGCAACCTTGGTGATCCGCAACCCCGGCAACTCGCGGACATCCGCCGTCCCGCCGACCTCGACCGCGCCTGTGTACGTCGTCACGTGACTCCTCCGGAAGCGCCTTGTCGTCCCTCGACGTTAGCCTGGAGGTGGCTGCCCCAGCCGGCCCCCGATGGACAAAAGGACCTCATGGCTGACCGCCTGGTCGTGCGCGGAGCGCGCGAGCACAATCTCAAAGACGTTTCGCTCGACCTTCCCCGCGACGCGCTGGTCGTGTTCACCGGCCTGTCCGGTTCAGGCAAGTCCTCGCTCGCCTTCGACACGATCTTCGCCGAGGGTCAGCGGCGCTACGTCGAGTCGCTCTCGGCGTACGCCAGGCAGTTCCTCGGCCAGATGGACAAGCCGGACGTCGACTTCATCGAGGGCCTGTCGCCGGCCGTGTCGATCGACCAGAAGTCGACCAACCGCAACCCGCGGTCGACGGTCGGGACGATCACCGAGGTCTACGACTACCTCCGGCTGCTGTTCGCCCGCGCCGGCACCCCGCACTGCCCTCAGTGCGGCCGGGTCATCGCCCGCCAGCAGCCGAGCCAGATCGTCGACCGCGTCCTCGAGCTCGACGAGGGGACCCGTTTCCAGGTGCTCGCGCCCGTCGTCCGCGGACGAAAGGGGGAGTACGTCGACCTGTTCGCCGAGCTGCAGACCAAGGGTTACTCGCGGGCCCGGGTCGACGGCGTCGTGCATTCGCTCGCCGAGCCACCCAAGCTCAAGAAGCAGGAAAAGCACACCATCGAGGTGGTCGTCGACCGGCTCACCGTCAAGCCCGATGCCAAGCGCCGGCTGACCGACTCGGTCGAGACCGCCCTGGGGCTCGGCGGCGGCCTGGTGGTCCTCGACTTCGTCGACCTGCCGGAGGACGACCCGCACCGCGAACGGACCTTCTCCGAACACCTCGCCTGCCTGTACGACGACCTGTCGTTCGAGGAGCTCGAGCCCCGGTCGTTCTCCTTCAACAGCCCCTACGGCGCGTGCCCGGAGTGCCACGGCCTGGGCACCCGCAAGGAGGTCGACCCCGAGCTGGTCGTCCCCGACCCGGACAAGAGCTTCGCCGAGGGCGCGATCCAGCCCTGGTCGAGCGGCCACAACATCGAGTACTTCGGTCGGCTGGTCCAGGCGCTCGGCGACGCGATGGGGTTCAGCCTCAAGACCCGCTGGCGCGACCTGACCAAGACCCAGCAGCAGGCGGTGCTGCACGGGCACGACACCGAGGTGCACGTCCGCTACCGCAACCGCTACGGGAGGGAGCGCAGTTACTACACCGCGTTCGAGGGCGTGGTCACCTTCCTCGAGCGGCGGCACGGCGAGGCTGAGAGCGAGACCAGCCGGGACCGGTTCGAGGGCTACATGCGGGAGGTGCCCTGCCCGGTCTGCGGCGGCGCCCGGCTCAAGCCCGAGGTCCTGGCTGTCACCCTGGCCGACCATTCGATCGCGCAGGTCGCGGCGATGTCGATCGGCGACTGCGCGAGCTTTCTGCGTGGCCTTGAGCTGGACGCCCGGCAGTCGATCATCGCCGAGCGGGTGCTGAAAGAGGTCAACGCCCGGTTGGGGTTCCTGCTCGACGTCGGCCTGGACTACCTCTCGTTGGACCGGGCCGCCGCGACCCTGGCCGGTGGTGAGGCGCAGCGGATTCGGCTCGCCACCCAGATCGGGTCGGGCCTGGTCGGCGTGCTGTACGTCCTTGACGAGCCGAGCATCGGGCTGCACCAACGCGACAACCGCCGGCTCATCGACACCCTCATCCGGCTGCGCGACCTGGGCAACACGCTCATCGTCGTCGAGCACGACGAGGACACGATCCACGCTGCGGACTGGGTCGTCGACATCGGTCCGGGAGCCGGTGAGCACGGCGGGCAGGTCGTCGTGAGCGGGACGGTCGCCGACCTGCTGGCCTCCAAGGACTCGCTCACCGGCATGTACCTCTCCGGCCGGCGCTCGATCGAGGTGCCCGCAACCCGGCGGCGGCGGGACAAGCAGCGGCAGCTCACGATCGTCGGCGCACGCGAGCACAACCTGCGGGACGTCACGGTCGACATCCCGCTCGGTCAGCTCGTCGCCGTCACCGGGGTCAGCGGCTCGGGCAAGTCGACGCTGATCAACGACATCCTGGCCGCGGTCCTGGTCAACCAGCTGAACGGCTCACGGGAGGTGCCGGGCCGGCACACCCGCATCAACGGCCTGGCACATCTGGACAAGGTGGTCCGGGTCGACCAGTCGCCGATCGGGCGCACCCCGCGCTCCAACCCAGCGACCTACACCGGCGTGTTCGACCACATGCGCAAGCTGTTCGCCGAGACCACCGAGGCGAAGGTCCGCGGCTACCTGCCCGGGCGGTTCTCCTTCAACGTCAAAGGCGGCCGGTGCGAAGCCTGCTCCGGTGACGGCACCATCAAGATCGAGATGAACTTCCTGCCCGACGTCTACGTCCCGTGCGAGATCTGTCACGGCGCCCGCTACAACCGCGAGACGCTCGAGGTGCACTTCAAGGGCAAGACGATCTCCGAGGTGCTCGACATGCCGATCGAGCAGGCGGCGACATTCTTCGAGGCGGTCCCGGCGATCAGCCGACACCTGAAGACCCTCGTCGACGTGGGGCTGGGCTACGTCCGGCTCGGCCAACCGGCGCCGACCCTGTCCGGTGGTGAGGCGCAACGGGTGAAGCTGGCGAGTGAGCTGCAGAAGCGGCAGACCGGCCGGACCATCTACGTCCTGGACGAGCCGACGACCGGGCTGCACTTCGAAGACATCCGCAAGCTGCTCGTGGTCCTCGGACGGCTGGTCGACCAGGGCAACTCGGTGGTCGTCATCGAACACAACCTCGACGTGATCAAGACGGCGGACTGGGTGATCGACATGGGTCCCGAAGGCGGGTCCGGTGGCGGCACGGTGGTCGCCCAGGGCACGCCCGAAGCGGTGGCCCTGGTCGCCGGGTCGCACACCGGCCGGTTCCTCGGCAACGTCCTGGCAGGCCGCGGCGCCTCGGCGCCGGCGCCGACCAAGCGCAAGGCGAAGCTGGCGCCGAACGGCAGGGCCGCGCCGGTGACCAAGGCCCGACCGGCTCGGGTCAAGGCCGGCAGCACCGGCTAGGGCGTGTCTCCCAAGCCCGCTTGCGCGTCTGTGTCCATGTCGCTCCTGACGTGGGCGCACGCCGGTACCGTAAGTCGCATGCAAGCCCACCTTTTCGAAAGGTCCGGCATGTCTGGAACGTCCTTCTTCAACCGCCCCCGTGCGCTCGTGCTGACAGGCGCGGTCCTGACGGCCCTCGTCCTGCCCGTTCTGCCCGCCTCGGCCGCGTCCGCCCCGACCATCGCGGGGGTCGCGCCGTCACCGACCCATGTCGGCCGCACCGTCACCATCAGCGGCAGCGGTCTGACCGGGACGACCGCCGTTGCGCTCGGCGGCGCGGCGATGCCATTCGCCTTCGTCACAGACGGCAAGCTCACCGCCACCGTCCCGGTGGGCGCCGGCACCGCGCCGGTCACCGTGACGACCGGCCTGGGCAGCGTCACCAGCAGCGTCGCGCTCCAGGTCGCGGCGGCGCCGGCAGCCGTCACCGGCCTGATCGGCACCGTCGGTGACCGTGTCGTCAACCTGACCTGGACCGGCGGCGGCACTGGCGGTGCAATCGTGCGAGAGGTCACCGGCGCGCCCGCGCCCGTCACGCCGGCCTCCGGCCGGCCGATCAGCAGCAGCCGCAACTCGGCCCACGACCTGGCCTTTGCGAACAGGACCAGCGCGACGTACGCGGTCTGGGCCGTCGAGACTGACGGCGCCACGAGCGAGCTGGCGGCGACCGTCACAGTCGCCCCGATCGCCCCGGTCGCAACGGCGCTGCCGGTCACCGCCTCCGCGGGCCGGGTGGCCTACGGCAGCCGGCTCGTGCTCACCGGCCGGCTCAGCCGCGGCGCAGCGCACACGCCGATGGCCAAGGCGCCCGTCGACGTCTACGTCCGGCCCGGCGGCCGGGCCACTGCCAGCCGCGTCGCGCAGGTGCTGAGCGGCCTGGACGGCTCGGTGTCCTTCGTCATCCTGCCGCGTGTCAGCGCGGCCTACCAGCTCCGGTACCGCGGTGACGCGTTCTCCACACCGACCGCGAGCGGGCAGCCCGCGGTCGCGGTCCAGCCGCGCATCTCGGCCGGGCTGTTCCCGTCCGCGATCGTGCGCGGCCAGACCACGCACCTGCGGGGCACCTTGGTGCCCAACTACGGCGGTGTACGGGCGCAGATCCAGCGCCGGGCCGCCGACGGCACCTGGCGGGCCATCTCCACGGTCGGGGTGTCCGGTTCGGGGAACTACGACGCGACGTTCACCCCGGGCGTCGGCAGCTATGTCCTGCGGGTCGTCCTGCCCGCATCGGCCAGCTCTCTCTCGGCCTCCTCCGGGGCAGTGGTGCTCGCGGTCGGGCAGCGTCAACTCGGGTCCGGCAGCCGCGGCGACGACGTCATCGTGCTCGAGCGCCGGCTCGCCGGGCTGCACTACGACGTCGGGCGGCAAGACGGCGTCTTCGACTACGACCTCCAGCATGCGGTGATCGCCTTCCAGAAGATCGAGAGGCTCTCCCGGACGGGGACGTGGGGCAACGCCGAGCGGGCGCGCATCGACCGTCCGACGCCGTTCCGACTGCGCTTCCCCACCGCTGGACGGGCCTTCGAGGTCGACATCACCCGGCAGGTGCTCGTGATGTCGACGGATGGTGACGTGCAGCGGATCCTGGACGTCTCCACCGGCAGCAACAACCTCTATACCGTCGACGGAGTGACCGATCGGGCGACTACCCCGCGCGGGCACTTCAGGATCCTGAGCAAGATCGACGGGATCCAGAACGGCCGCCTGGGTGAGCTGTACCGGCCGTCGTACTTCTTCCAGGGCTGGGCGATCCACGGCAACGGCAGCGTGCCGACCTATCCGGCCAGCCACGGTTGTGTCCGCATCACCAACCCGGCCGCCGACCGGCTCTTCGCCCTGCTCACCATCGGCAGCCCGGTCTCGTTGTACGACGAGTAATCGAGCGCCGTCGCTCAGTCGAGCATGAGCCGGTCGAGCAGCCGGTCCAGCGCCTCCTGGCTGCGCTCGGCACCTGACGCGACAGCCAACTCGGTGCGGTCGAGGAAGTCCCTGACGGTGGCCCGCGGGAGTGAGACGCAGGCCGGTCGGCCGTAGCGTTCGAGCTCCAGCCACACCCGGTCCCGGGACTCGTCCGGGCGGATGCGAACGGTCCCATCCCCGGTGGGTTCCTCCAGCCCGTACCGCAGGAAGTCGCGCAGCACCACCCACTCACCCCTGGGCAGTGCCGGGTGCTCGGGCTGCGCGGTCAGCAGCAACTCGACCGCCAACGGGTCGGCGGCCGACCAGCGCAGCTTCAAGACGGTGAGGCGGCCCGGGCCGGTGTGCGCCATGTCGTCGATGATCACGGCGATCTCGATCGGGTCGGCGGGTGCCAGCGCGTCAGTGTTCTCCGGCTGCACTGGCCCCTCCGAGATGTGGCTCACGTGGTGGGTCTGAGGGTGACACCAGCCGGTGTCCCGGCGCCAATCGGTCGACCGGCTCGCGGTCGCGGCGCACGTAGGCTCAGGGTGTGGCAGACCCGTCGTCCTACCGTCCGGCGGCAGGGACGATCCCGCTCGCACCGGGGGTGTACCGCTTCCGTGACGACCGCGGCCGGGTGGTCTACGTCGGCAAGGCCAAGAGCCTGCGCAGTCGACTGTCGTCGTACTTCCAGGACGTCGGCAACCTCCATCCCCGGACCCGGCAGATGGTCACGACCGCGTCATCGGTGCAGTGGACGGTGGTCGCAACCGAGGTCGAGGCGTTGCAGCTCGAATACTCCTGGATCAAGGAGTTCGATCCCCGCTTCAACGTGAAGTACCGCGACGACAAGAGCTATCCGTCGCTCGCGGTGACGCTGCACGAGGATGTGCCGCGGCTGCAGGTGATGCGCGGCCCCAAAAAGAAGGGGGTCCGGTATTTCGGCCCGTACGCCCACGCCTGGGCAATCCGGGAGACCCTGGACCTGCTGCTGCGGGTGTTCCCTGCGCGCACCTGCAGCAAGGGGGTGTTCGTCCGGGCCGGACAGGTCGGCCGGCCGTGCCTGCTCGGCTACATCGGCAAGTGCTCCGCCCCGTGCGTCGGCCGGGTGAGTGTCGAGGAGCACCGCCGGATCGTCGACGATTTCTGCGACTTCATGGCCGGCAACAGCAGCCGCTTCGTCCGCCGTCTGGAGCGCGAGATGGCCACGGCTGCGGCCGCGATGGAGTACGAGCGGGCCGCGCGGTTGCGGGACGACATCGGCGCCCTGACCCGGGCGATGGAGAAGCAGACGGTGGTGTTCGGCGACGGGACGGACGCCGACGTGATCGGGATCGCCGAGGATCAGCTCGAGGCGGCCGTGCAGGTCTTCCACGTCCGGGGAGGCCGGGTTCGCGGCCAGCACGGCTACGTCGTCGACAAGGTGGAGGACCTCACGACCGGCGAGTTGGTCGGGCAGTTCCTCGCGCAGGTGTACGGCGACGACCCCGACGCCGAGGAGGTGGACCAGCCCGAGGTCGACCGCCGGATGGCGCCGGGGGCGGGCGTGACCGTGGGCAACGACACCGCTGACGTTCCGCGGGAGGTGCTCGTGCCGGCGCTGCCGCCGGACGCCGAGGCGATCACCCGCTGGCTGTGCAACCTGCGCGGCACCAACGTGGAGCTGCGGGTGCCCCAGCGGGGCGACAAAAAGGCGCTCATGGAGACCGTCGAGCGCAACGCCGCCCAAGCCTTCGCGCTGCACAAGACCAAGCGGGCGAGCGACCTGACGGCCCGCAGCAAGGCGTTGTCGGAGCTGCAGGAGGCCCTCGAGCTCGGTGCGGCGCCGCTGCGCATTGAGTGCTTCGACATCTCGAACCTGCAGGGCACGTCCGTCGTGGCGAGCATGGTCGTCTTCGAGGACGGCCTGGCCCGCAAGTCGGAGTACCGCCGGTTCGCCGTACGAGGTGGGCAGGACGACACGGCCTCGATGCACGAGGTGCTGACCCGGCGCTTCGCCCGGCATCTCGCCGAGCAGGCGCCGTCAGTCGACGCTCCGCCGCTGGATCCGACGACCGGGCGGCCGCGCCGCTTCGCCTATCCGCCGCAGCTCGTCGTCGTCGACGGCGGGCAGCCGCAGGTGGCGGCCGCCCAGCGGGCCCTCGACGAGCTCGGCGTCACCGACGTCGCCCTGTGCGGGCTGGCCAAGCGGCTCGAGGAGGTCTGGCTGCCGGGCGAGGACGAGCCGGTGATCCTGCCGCGGACGAGTGAGGGGCTGTACCTGTTGCAGCGGGTCCGGGACGAGGCGCACCGGTTCGCGATCGCCTACCACCGCCAGAAACGCTCCAAGGCGATGACCACGAGCGCCCTTGAGGGCGTCGCCGGGCTTGGGGAGACCCGCCGGACGGCGCTGCTGCGACACTTCGGCTCGCTCAAGCGGTTGCGGGCGGCGAGCGTCGAGGAGGTCATGGAGGTGCCAGGGGTGGGACGGCAGACGGCGCAGGCCGTGGTCACCGCGCTGGCCACCCCGGCCGGCACCGAGATGGCGCCGGCCTTCGACCCGTCGACCGGTGAGGTGCTCGCGTGACCGTCGGCGGCTTGGAGTTGGTCGTCGTGACCGGGATGTCCGGCGCCGGTCGCTCGACCGCGGCCAAGAGTCTGGAGGACCTCGGCTGGTTTGTCGTCGACAATCTCCCGCCGTCCCTGCTCGGCACGATGGTCGAGCTCGGCTCGCGTTCGCAGGGGTCGGTCAGCCGGATCGCGGTGGTTGCGGTGATCCGGTCGCGGGAGTTCGCGACCGACCTGCAGGCCGCTTTGGAGGAAGCCCGGCAGCGGGGGATCCACCCCCGGATGCTGTTCCTCGAGGCCTCCGACGACGCGCTCGTACGTCGGTTCGACGGGGTGCGTCGGCCGCATCCCCTGCAGGGCGACGGCCGGGTGGTGCAGGGAATCGAGCGGGAACGCGCGCTGCTGCTCGACCTGCGGGGTGAGGCCGACCTGGTGCTCGACACCAGCGTGTTGAACGTCCACGAGCTGCGCAGACGGGTGACGAGTGCCTTCGGGTCGGACGAGGCCGGCGCGTCCCTGCAGCTGACGATCATGAGCTTCGGCTACAAGTACGGCCTGCCCGTCGACGCGGATCTCGTCGTGGACTGCCGCTTCCTGCCCAACCCGCACTGGATTCCTGAGCTGCGGCCGAAGACGGGCCAGGACGACGCGGTCCGCGACTACGTGCTGGCGCAGGACGGCGCCCAGGAGTTCCTGACCGGCTACGAGCGGCTCGTCCGGCTGCTCGCCGGCGGCTACGTGCGCGAGGGCAAGCGCTACGTCCTGCTCGGGGTCGGCTGCACCGGCGGCAAGCACCGAAGCGTGGCGATGGTCGAGCAGCTCGCGGCCCGGCTCGACGGTGCCGACATCACCGTGCAGGTGGCGCACCGGGATCTCGGGCGCGAGTGAGCGGCCCTCGGGTCGTCGCTCTCGGCGGCGGGCACGGTCTGGCCGCCTCGCTGACCGCACTGACGCAGGTCACGACCGAGCTCACGGCGATCGTGACGGTGGCCGACGACGGCGGTTCCAGCGGCCGACTGCGGGCCGAGCTCGACGCCGTGCCGCCGGGCGACCTGCGGATGGCCCTGGCCGCCCTGGCCGGCGACGACGCCTGGTCGCAGACCTGGCAGGAGCTGCTCCAGCACCGCTTCGCCGGCAGTGGCCCGTTGGGAGGACACGCGGTCGGCAACCTGCTGCTCGCGGGCCTGGCCCAGACGACCAGCGGCATCGTCGAGGCGCTGGACGTCGTCGGGCGGCTGGTCGGTGCGCGCGGCCGGGTCCTGCCGGCGAGCTGCACACCGCTCGTGGTCGTCGCCGAGGTGGCCGGGCTCGACCCGACCGACCCCGGTGCGGTGCGGGAGGTCGTCGGCCAGGTCGCGGTCGCCACGACCCCCGGCTCGGTCTGCGCGGTGCACCTGCGCCCGGCTGAGCCGACGGCCTGCGCCGAAGCGGTCCAGGCCGTCCTGGCGGCCGATTTCGTCGTGCTCGGGCCCGGCTCGTGGTTTACCAGCGTGCTCACCCACCTGCTGGTCCCGGAGCTGCGGGCCGCGCTGGAACAGACCGCAGCCACCCGGATCGTCGCGCTCAACCTGGCCGAGCAGCCCGGCGAGACCGACGGGTTCTCGCCCGAGGCCCACCTCGACGTCCTCGCCGCGCACGCGCCGGCGCTGCAGCTGGACGTCGTCCTGGCCGATCGCGACGCGGTGCTGGACGCCCGTGGTCTGATGACGGCGGTGGACTCGGCAGGGGGGCGGCTGGTGCTGGCACCGGTCTCCCGGGACGACGGCACGCCGCGGCACGATCCAGTGCGCCTCGCCGCGGCGTACCGGCAGGTCATGGCCGACCAGCGCAACAAGGAGGGACCACCATGGCGATGACCGCCGCGGTCAAGGACGAGCTGTCCAGGCTGACCGTCACCAGGCCGTGCTGCCGCAAGGCCGAGATGGCCGCCCTGTTGCGCTTCGCCGGCGGGCTGCACCTCGTGGCCGGCAAGGTCGTCATCGAGGCCGACGTCGACGCCGGAAGCACCGCTCGGCGGTTGCGCAAGGAGGTCGCGGAGGTCTACGGCCATGCCAGCGACGTGCACGTGGTCGCGGCCGGCGGCCTGCGCAAAGGCAACCGGTGGATCGTGCGCGTCTCCAAAGACGGCGACGGCCTCGCCCGGCAGTCCGGGTTGCTCGACGGCAACGGCCGGCCGGTCCGCGGGCTGCCGCCGCAGGTCGTCAGCGGCGGCATCTGCGATGCGGCTGCGGCCTGGCGGGGCGCCTTTCTCGCACACGGGTCGCTGACGGAGCCAGGGCGGTCCAGCTCGCTGGAGATCACCTGTCCAGGCCCGGAGGCGGCGCTGGCCCTGGTCGGAGCCGCCCGGCGGCTCGGGGTGCAGGCCAAGGCGCGCGAGGTCCGCGGGGTCGACCGGGTCGTCGTCCGGGACGGCGACGCCATCGCCGTGCTGCTCACCCGGCTCGGCGCGCACGAGGCGTTGCTGGCGTGGGAGGACCGGCGGATGCGCCGCGAGGTGCGGGCCACCGCCAACCGCCTCGCCAACTTCGACGACGCCAACCTGCGCAGGTCCGCCAGAGCGGCCGTCGCCGCCGGCGCCCGGGTCGAACGCGCCATGCAGATCCTCGGCGACGATGCCCCCGAACACCTGCTGCTCGCCGGTCGGCTGCGGATGGAGCACGCCAACGCCTCGCTGGAGGAGCTCGGCGCCCTCGCCGACCCGGCGATGACCAAGGACGCGGTCGCCGGGCGGATCCGCCGTCTGCTCGCGATGGCCGACAAGCGGGCCAAGGACGGCGGCATCCCAGACACCGAGGCCAACGTCACGGCGGACATGCTGGCCCCATGAGCTCGATCGCCCTCCTCGGCGACGTCGACGGGGGCGTGCTGCGGGCCGCCGGCTGGGACGTCCGGGGCGCGCTGACAACGACGCCGTACGACGACCCGCGCGACGTCCCGTCGTACGCCTCGGTAGATGATCTTTGCGCGGACGACGGGCTGGACGCGGTGGCGCTGGCCGGGAGCGATCCGCTGCTGGCCCGGCACCTGCCGGTGCTGCGCGCGCACGGCAAGCACGTGCTGCTGGTCTCGGCCGCACCGTTGGACCGTGAGCTGCTGCGGGCCGCGCGCACCGTCGAGACCGCCGCCGAAGTCGTCGTCGCGCTGGCCGAGCGGTGGGAGCCGTGGGCGCTGACGGTGGCTGCGGCTCTGCCACTGGTCGGGGCCCCGGCGTTGCAGGTGACGGTGCGCGGATGGTCGACCGGTGAGGCCGCGGCCGCCGAGCTGGTCGACCTCGCGCAGGCCTGGTGCGGAGAGGTCGTCGCCGTGGTCGCCGCGCCGGCGCCGCTGCCGGCCGAGGCAATCGGCGCGGGACTGCCGGTTGCCTGGTCGCTGCTGCATGCCGGCGGAGCGACGGTCCTGGTGAGCCATCGGGGGGCGCCGCCGCTGGCCCGGCTGTCGTTCGCGACCGCCCGGCTGGAGGCCGGGCCGCTGGGGGCCCGCTGGGAAGGTGGCGCCGAGCTGCCGCTGCTGGCGACGCCGGACCGACGTGAGGTGCCGCTGCGCGCGGCCGTCCCGCCGGGCACCTCGGCCGGCCTGCTGGCCTGCGCCGTCGACCTGCTTGCCGCGACCCGGGGGCGCGAGCTGGCCACCTCGGACTGGCCGTGGCCAGCCGACCTCGGCGACCTGCAGTCGGTGGGCCGGGTGCTGGCGGCGCTGCGCGAGTCGGCCCGGACCGAGGCGCTCGTCCGCGTCGGCTGACCCCGGCTGCCCGGCTGCCCGGCTGCCCGGCTGCGCAACTGCCCGACTGCCTGCCCGACTGTGCAACTGCCCAGCTGCCTGCTCGACTGTGCAACTGCCCGACTGCCCGGCGCGCTTGCGCTGGATCAGGCCGGGAAACGCCCGGCGGGCCGCGGTGCGATCCAGCACGGGCTGAGGTCGAGCTGAGGTCGAGCTGAGGTCGCACTCGTCGACGGCCGCAGACCCGGCGACGCGCACCGACCGCGAGCCCTGCCCGGCTGCACGCGGCGTGGGTGGCGGGTCCGGGTTGGCCGTTCGCTAGCCTCGCCGGACACGGCAGAGCCGTCGACACGAGGAGACCCCCAGTGACCGTCCGCGTCGGGATCAACGGCTTCGGCCGGATCGGTCGCAACTTCTTCCGCGCCGTCCAGGCGGGCGGCCAGGACATCGAGTTCGTCGCCTTCAATGACCTCGGCGACGTCACGACGATGGCCCACCTGCTGAAATACGACAGCGTGCTCGGTCGCTTCCCGGGCACCGTCGAGGTCGACGGGGCCACCATCGTCATCGACGGCAAGCCCCTGACCGGCTTCGCTGAGCGGGACCCCGCCGCCATCAAATGGGGCGACGCCGGCGTCGACGTCGTCATCGAGTCGACCGGGTTCTTCACCAAGGCCGCCGACGCACGCAAGCACGTCGACTCCGGCGGTGCGAAGAAAGTCATCATCAGCGCGCCGGCGACCGGTGAGGATCTGACGATCGTGATGGGCGTCAACGACGACAAGTACGACGGCAGCCAGACCGTCCTGTCGAACGCCTCCTGCACCACCAACTGCGTTGCGCCGATGGCCAAGGTGCTGCAGGACAGCTTCGGCATCGAGAACGGCCTGATGACGACGATCCACGCCTACACCGCGGACCAGAACCTGCAGGACAACGTCCACAAGGACCTGCGTCGGGCCCGCGCCGCCGCCCTCAACATCGTGCCGGCCTCGACCGGCGCCGCCAAGGCGACCGCCCTGGTGCTGCCCGAGCTCAAAGGCAAGCTCGACGGTTTCGCGATGCGCGTCCCGGTGCCGACCGGGTCGGTGACCGACCTGGTCGTCACCCTGACGAAGTCGGCCAGCCGGGACGACGTCAATGCCGCCTTCCTGGCAGCCAGCGAGGCCGGCCTGAAGGGCTACCTGGTCTACACCGACGACCCGATCGTCTCTTCCGACATCGTCACCTCGCCGGCCTCGTGCACCTTCGACAGCTTGCTCACGATGGCGCAGGGCAGCCAGGTCAAGATCGTCGGCTGGTACGACAACGAGTGGGGCTACTCCAACCGACTGGCCGACCTGACCGCGCTCGTCGGCTCGCGCCTCTCTTGAAGGCCGCGCTCGAGCTCGACGTCGCCGGCAAGACGGTGCTGGTCCGGTCCGATCTCAATGTCCCCCTGGAGGACGGCCGGATCACCGACGACGGCCGCATCCGGGCGTCGGTCCCGCTGCTGCAGGACCTGCTGGCCCGCGACGCGCGGATCGTCTTGATGGCGCACCTGGGCCGACCGAAGGGCGTACCGGTCGACGCGTTGCGCCTCACGCCGGTGGGTGCGCGCCTGAGCGAACTGCTGCCGGGCGTCATCGTCCGGGTCGCCACCGACGTCGTCGGACCCGACGCGGCGGCGGCCGTCGAGGCGACGAGGCGGCTCGGCGGAATCGTGCTGCTGGAGAACGTCCGCTTCGAGGCGGCCGAGACGAGCAAGGACGACGCGGTCCGCGGCGCGTTCGCCGACCGGCTGGCCGCCTTCGCCGAGCTCTACGTCGACGATGCGTTCGGCGCGGTGCACCGCAAGCATGCCAGCGTGTACGACGTCGCCGAGCGGCTCCCGCACGCGGCCGGCCCGCTGGTCGCGACCGAGGTCGACGTGCTGCGCCGGCTCGAGATCGACCCGGCGCGGCCCTATGTGGTGGTGCTCGGCGGCTCCAAGGTGAGCGACAAGATCCAGGTCATCGAGGCGCTGCTACCCAAGGTGGATGTGCTGCTGGTCGGCGGCGGGATGTGCTTCACCTTCCTCAAGGCGCAGGGTCACGAGGTGGGGACGTCCCTGCTCGAGGAGCAGATGCTTGAGCAGTGCCGGACCCTGCTTGCCTCGAACAAGATCGTGCTGCCCGTCGACATCGTCGCGGCCGACCGGTTCGCGGCGGACGCGTCGTACGACGTCGTGGATGCGACCGCGATCCCGGCGGACCGGATGGGGCTCGACATCGGGCCCCGCTCCGTCGAGCTGTTCAGCCAGGCCCTGCAAGGCGCCAGGACGGTCTTCTGGAACGGCCCGATGGGCGTGTTCGAGTTGGCGCCCTACGCCGCTGGGACCCGGGGCGTCGCCGAGGCGATCGCGTCGCTCGGTGACGCGCTGACCGTGGTGGGTGGCGGCGACAGCGCCGCGGCCGTCCGGGCCCTGGGGATCGACGAGGGCCGCTTCACCCACATCAGCACCGGGGGAGGGGCGTCCCTGGAGCACCTTGAGGGCAAGACGTTGCCAGGCCTGGCGGTCCTCGATGCGTAAGCCCCTGATGGCCGGCAACTGGAAGATGAACCTCAACCACCTCGAGGCCATCGCCCTGGTGCAGAAGTTGTCATTCAGCTTGTCGGACAGGGATTTCGACGCGGTCGAGGTCGCGGTGCTGCCGCCGTTCGTCGACCTGCGCAGCGTGCAGACCCTCATCGACGGTGACCGGCTCCGGATCGCGTACGGCGGGCAGGACCTCTCGCCGCACGACAACGGGGCCCACACCGGCGACGTCAGCGGGGCGATGCTGGCCAAGCTCGGCTGCACCTACGTCGTCGTCGGGCACAGCGAGCGGCGCGAACACCACGGCGAGGGCGACGAGGTCGTCCGCGACAAGGTCCTGGCCGCCGGCCGGCACGCGCTGGTGCCGATTCTGTGTGTCGGCGAGGGCCTCACGGTCCGCGCCGCCGACGGCCAGGTGGCGTACTGCTGCGACCAGCTCGATCGCGCGCTGGATGGCGTCCCAGCCGAGCACCTCGACTCGCTGGTCATCGCCTACGAACCGGTCTGGGCCATCGGGACCGGCAAGGTGGCCACGCCGCAGGACGCGCAGGAGGTCTGCGCCGCACTCCGGGCCCGGCTCGCAGCTCTGACGACCAGGCAGGTCGCCGACGGGGTTCGGGTGCTCTACGGCGGCTCGGTCAAGGCCGGCAACGTCGTCGAGCTCATGCAGCAGCCCGACGTCGACGGGGCGCTGGTCGGCGGGGCGTCGATCGACGCCGAGGAGTTCGCCGCGATCGTGACCTACCCGAAGCGCGGCGGCTGAGCAAGCCCCGTCGAGGTCACCGGCAGGTCACCATCTGTCCGCCGGGCCACGTGGCGCTTGCTGGGCGGAGGCAGCCGCCGCACAGTCCCGCCACCCCCGGGCGTCTCCGTCGGGCGGCCCCCACCCAGGGCCGTCAAATCGGCCCGGCAGCGCAGGGCCGCATCCTGGACGATCCGACACTGAACAACCAGGCCCACTCGGCGGCCGTCGCGCGCCGTTGGTGGGCGTCGATCAACCCCAACGCGGCGCCGCTGGACACCATCAACTGCCGCAAGGCGGTTGCGTGCGCCACCGACGAGCTCGCCGATCGGAACGCCTACAGTGGCCCCCGGCGGGGACATCGCGACCGGCCTGATGCCGCCGCTGATCCCGGGCGAGGAGTCGTTCGACCCCTACCCGGCCGGTGCGGACAACCAAGGCGATTCCACCAAGGCCAAGGACGAGCTGACCCGGTGCGGTCCGCCCAGCGGCTTTTCCACCAACTTCGCCGACCGGGCCGAGCGGCCGAAGGAGAAAGCGACCGCCGAGGGACTGCAGCAGTCGCTGGCCAAGGTCGGCATCAAGGTAACCGTCGAGCCCTTCCCGCAAGACTTGCCGGGGCGAGCCCGCAGGACCTGGCCTCGCGCTCCGTCGGCCGGACCGCCGATGCCGCCGCCGTGGACGCCGCCGCCAAGCGGCCTGCAGGACGAGGCTGGCCTGACCTACGTGTTCATCGCGCACGACCTGTCGGTGGTCCGGCACATCTCCGACCAGCTGGCGGTGATACACCTCGGCAAGATCGTCGAGATCGCCGACCGGGCCGCGCTCTGCGAGCATCCGATGCATCGCTACACCCACGCGCTGCTGTCGGCCGTCCCGGTCCCGGACCCCACCCGGGCGCACAAACGCGAGCGGATCCCGCTCACCGGCGACGTGCCCAGCCCGCTCGATCCACCCCCCGCCTGTCGGTTCCACACCCGGTGCTGGAAGGCTCAGGACAGCTGCAAGCAGATCGAGCCGCCGCTGCTGCAGCTTGCACCGGGCCAACAGGTGGCCTGCGACGTCCTCGAGGAGCGCGTGATCGTCTGATGGTGACCTTCCTGTCGATCGTCCTGCTCGTGGCCAGTGCCCTGATGATCGTGCTCGTCCTGCTGCACAAGGGAAAGGGCGGCGGGCTTTCCAACATGTTTGGCGGCGGTGTCTCGTCCTCACTCGGCGGCAGCGCCGTGGTGGAGAAAAACCTTGACCGGCTGACCATCATCTGCGGGCTCGTGTGGGCGGTCTGCATCATCGCGCTCGGGCTCCTGCTCAAGCAGTCCTGACCTAGACTGCCCAGACCACTCGCACGTACGACGAACCGCAAGGAGTACCCGTGGCAGGCGGCAACGCGATCCGTGGCAGCAGGGTCGGCGCCGGCCCGATGGGTGAGGCCGAGCGCGGTGAGGCGGCCCCCCGCCGGCGGATTGCCTTCTGGTGCGCCAACAAGCACGAGACCCGACCGTCGTTCGCCGAGGACGCCGCGTTGCCCGACACCTGGGACTGCCCGCGCTGCGGCTACCCGGCCGGTCGCGACAAAGATCATCCCCCGGCGCCGCACAAGACCGAGCCGTACAAGACCCACTTGGCCTATGTCCGGGAGCGGCGCAACCAAGAGGACGGCGAAGCGATCCTCGCCGAGGCCCTCGCCAAGCTGCGCGGCAAGTAGTCGCATCCCCTGACCAGAGCGGCCGCAGCCGCCCCTGCCTCGTGCTTCGCGCCGTGCCTGATCCGGGCGCTTACAGCCGCCGCAGGTCGCGGGGGAGCTGTGAGGCGGCGCCCTCGTCGAGCAGCCAGAGCGTCTGGGTGCGCCCGACCGCCCCGGCCGCGGGGATCTGCACCCGGCCGGCGCCGCTCAGCGCGAGGGTGACGGCCGAGGCTTTGTCTGCTCCGGCCACCACCATCCAGACCTCCCTCGCTTGGCCGATCGCCGCGAAACTCATCGAGATGCGGGTCGGCGGCGGCTTCGGGCAGCCGTGCACGGCCAGCACGGCCCGCTCGTCGTACGCCGCCGGGGACTCCGGGAAGATCGACGCGGTGTGGCCCTCGGGGCCCATGCCGAGCAGCAGCACGTCGAACGACGGGACGATGTCACCGCCGGCCGCCGCGGCCAGCAGCTGGTCGGCGTAGCGGGCCGCAGCGGCATCGGCGTCAGCGCCGTCCGGGCCACCGAGCGCACCCATCGGATGGATCCGCGCCGGATCCAGGTCCAAGGCGTCCAGCAGCGCGTCACGGGCCTGCCGCTCGTTGCGCTCCGGGTCGTCGGCGGCGACGAAACGCTCGTCGCCCCACCACACATCGACGCGCCGCCAGTCCACCGCGGGCCTGGCCGGCGCCTCGGCGAGCGACCGCAGGGCGGCGATGCCGATACTGCCACCGGTCAGGACCACCGACGCCCCGCCGCGCAGGGCCTGCGCGTCGACGAGCCGGGTGACCAGCCGGGCAGCAACAGCTGCGGCGAGCACGTCGGGGTCACGTGACACCACGACGACGGGCGCGGGCGCGGTCATCCGGTCGTCATCGCCGGGTCGAGTGCCCCGATGTCGGCCGGGTCCTGCCAGACGTGCGCCCGCACCGACGAGCGCTCGGACAGCCCGCTGAGTCCGGTCGCGGCACCGAGGGCCTCGGCGTAGGCCTCGTCGGCATCCAGCCGCCGCAACTCCTCGGCGAGCAGGTCACCCAGCTCGCGGCGGGGCAGCGGCATGGCCCGGTCCGGCTGCTCGCTGCGGGACAGCACCGCCGTCCGGCCGTCGGTGCGCGAGATGCCGATCGTCGCGTCGGACAGCACCAGCTCGACCTCGGTCACGCCGGGCCCGGCGCTGTCGGAGACCGGGATGTCGACACCGAGCCGCGAGGACAGCCACCCGGCCAGCAGTGATCGGGAGGGATTGCCGGCCTCGCCCGACACCGACCCGGACTGCGGCCGACCGTCGACGGAGTCGTACGCCGAGGCACACAGGCTGCGCCACAGGGTGGTGCGCGCCCAGGCAAGGTCGGTGTCGCCCGGGGCGTAGTCGACGGCCCGCTGGTGCAGCGCCGCAGCCGGGTCGGCCGCGGCGACCGAGTCGGTGATCCGCCGGTCGGCGATCACCCCCAGCGGGTCGTGGGCGATCAACTGCGGCGGGTCGCCGTACCACCAGGTGACGACCGGTGCGTCCGGTGCGAGCAGTGGCAGCACGACCGACTCCGCATGCAGCGCGAGGCGGCCGTACATCCGCATCACGACGGCCTCACCCGGCCCGAGGCGCCCGCCGATCAGGACCTCGGCGTCGAGCCGCGGCTCCGGCGCGTCAGGTCGCCGACGGACCACGATCAGCAACCGGCAGGGATGCTGCGCCGCGGCCTTCGTCGACGCCGCCTCCGCCTCGGCGACGTGCTTCTCGTCGACCACCACGACCAGGGTCAGCGCGAGGCCGGA
>JAYTOZ010000119.1:0-11398 GCA_043747515.1 Frankiales bacterium
GCCAACATCGTGCGCCTGGCGCTCGAGGCCCCGATCAAGCAGATCGCGATCAACGCCGGCCTCGAGGGTGGCGTCGTCGTGGAGAAGGTCCGCAACCTACCCGTCGGCCAGGGCCTCAACGCCGCGACCGGTGAGTACGTCGACATGATCGCGGCCGGCATCATCGACCCGGCCAAGGTCACCCGCTCGGCCCTGCAGAACGCAGCCTCCATCGCGGCGCTGTTCCTCACCACCGAGGCGGTTATCGCCGACAAGCCGGAGAAGGCCCAGGCCATGCCCGGCGGCGGCGGTGGCGGCATGGGAGACATGGACTTCTAGTCCACGCGTTCCGACGACGGGGCGGTCATTTCTTCGGAAGTGGCCGCCCCGTCGGCGTGCCTGCAGGGGTGGTCTCGTCACCCTGACTGCCGGGCCATGCAAGGGTGTCGCGATGACAGTTGCCGAGGTCGTGGGTCTCACTGCCGACGGGTTGCGTCTGGTGCTACGCGTTGCCGACCGCACCGTCGAAGTTGCCCTCGAAGACGTGCGCCGGGCCGAGCGCCGGGCCTCGTCCGCACCGGTGCCCGACGAGCCCCTTACGCCCAAGCTCATCCAGCAGCGGATCCGCTGTGGGGAGTCCACCGAGCAGGTCGCGGTGGCCGGTGGCTGGCCCGTTGAGGTGGTCGCGCGCTACGAGGGCCCGGTGTTGGCCGAGCGCGAGCATCACGCCGCCGCGGCCCGGCGCAGCCAGGTCGATGGGCGGGTGGTGGAGGCCTTGGTCGCCGGTCACCTCGGCCATCCGGCCGAGCTGGTCGAATGGGACTCCTGGCTCGTCGGAGAAGGCCGGTGGGAGGTGCGGGCCTTCGCAGGTGGTCAAGTGGTCCGGCTGCGCTGGGATCCTGCGGCGCGCCGGGTGCAGGCCCTGGACGAACCGGCCCGTCGGGCCCTGCAGGTGCCGGCCGCCGAAGACGACGTACTCACCGCGGTGCTCCGGCCGATGTCAAACACCCCGGCTGCCACGCCACCTCCCGCGCCGGTCCAGCGTCCGGCGCGACGGAGCCGGGCTCAGGTCCCGCTCTGGAACGACATCACCAGCCAGGTCACCGGCCGGGAGCCCGAGCCAGGCTCCTGAGCGTTGACCTGTGCGACCACTGATCACCACAACAGCAGGCAAGCGTCGGTACCGGCCGGCACCCGCCCGATGGGTCACGCTCGCCCGGGCCCACCCCGGTCCGCTTGCCTGCTGGTGTGGTCGTCGTGTCGCGGGTGACACAACCCCTCCGGGCGGCAGGATGGTGGCATGACCAGTCTCGGCACGGTCGGCCTGTGGACCGGCGCGCTCGACGCCCTGCCGCTTTCGGCAGCGCTGGAGCAGGTGGCGGAGCTCGACGAGCAGGGTTGGGGCGCCCTGTGGTTCGGCGAGGCCTACGGGCGCGAGGCCCTCACCGCAGCAGCGCTCTATCTCGCGGCGAGCCGGCGGATGGCGGTCGCCACCGGAATCCTGAACATCCACGCCCGCGACGCGATGGCCACGGCGGCGGCCGCCCGCACCCTCGCCGCGGCGTACGACGGGCGCTTCGTACTCGGGCTCGGGGTGAGCCACCGGCCGCTGGTCGAGCGGATGCGCGGTCACGACTACGGCCAGCCGTTGTCGGTGATGCGCGGGTATCTCCAGGCCATGGCCGGTGCGACCTACGCCGTCGCCGGTGCCGAGCCGATGCCGACGACGGTGCTGGCCGCCCTGGGGCCCAAGATGCTCGCGCTCGCGGGGGAGCAGGCCGACGGCGCGCATCCGTATCTCGTGACGCCCGAGCACACTGCGCTGGCGCGGGCGATCCTCGGACCGGACAAGGTGCTCGCGGTCGAGCAGGCCGTCGTCCTCGACGACGACGTCGAACAGTGGCGGCAGCGGGCGCACTGGCACTTGGAGATCTACACCGGGCTGCCGAACTACCGGCTGTCCTGGCAGCGGCTGGGGTTCGGCGAGACCGACTGGGTGCGCGGCGGCAGCGATCGGCTGAAGGGGGCGCTGGTGACCCGCGGGATCGAGGCGGCCCGCGCCCGGGTGCGGGCGCACCTCGACGCCGGCGCCAGCCACGTGTGCGTGCAGGTGCTCGGGGCTGACGCCTTCGACGTGCCCGCGCTGGACTGGCGGCGGCTCGCACCGGCCCTGCTCTGAGCTCAGCCGGGCGCGCCCGTTCGCAGGTGGCTCCACGCCCAGCTCGGCGTACTCGCGTAGTCGTACGCCGAGGTCCCGAGGGCCCCCGCTGCCCGGGCGGCGCGGGCGAAGCCGTCGTAGTCGGCGCCCGAGGACTCGCCCGCGAGCCCACCGGCGTAGGCCACCGGCACGTTGCCGAGATGGCGCCGGACCCGCCGCAGGTCCTCGGCAGTCGAGGTCGCGGCGTCCCGCCAGCGTGGGAAGCTCCGGTAGGCCGAGTAGTAGCCCATCGGCACCCAAACGTCGTACGACGACTTCAGGGACTGCCACGGGAACGACCCGCCCCAGTAGCCCGGGTGGATGATCTCAGTCAGCACCGGGGGCAGGACGATCGCCGACACCGGCTTGGCGGTGTAGCGGCGCAGTCGCTGCGACAGCGCGACGAGCCGACGGTTGCGGATGTCGGCAGCGACCCGGGTGTCCTCGATGTCCACGCCGTAGGCGTCGAAGTGCTGGCCGGCCCTGGTGAACTCGACCATTGCGGCGAGGTGGCGCCAGTCGGCCGCCGGATCCTGGAATGTCGGGAGGTACCACGCCACGACGCGCAGACCCTTGGCGTGTGCGGTCGTGAGGATGGCGCCGAGCCGGTCCGGGGACAGCAAGGCGTCAGGGGTCGCGGCTGACTGCTTGGCCGCCTGCAACCAGATCGTCCGGACGCCACGGTCCTTCATGCTCTGCACGGAGGCGGCGGTGACCGCCGGGGCTGCCACCAGCTCCCGGCTGAAGTCGTAGCCGTCGACCCAGGTACCGAGGCCCTGGAACGGCCGGCGGTCGGCGTGTGTCGGGACCGGCGCGGCGTGCGCGGAGGCACCGGTGAGCAGAGCCAGGCCCAGCGCAGTGATGGAGGCGATGGGACCAAGGTGACGCAGCAGCATGTCGCCCGACTCGGCAGCCGGTCGCCGAAGCTTGAGGAGCGGCCCGGCCACAGAGCCGGGTCGCAACCGGTCACCTCGCTCGCACGAGGTGGCTGCGGCGCCGGCTCTGGCCGGACCCAGGGTCAGACCGAGGCGGTTTCCTTCTCGAGCTCCGCCTCTTTCTCGACCGGGGATCCGACGACCATCGAGCGGTAGCTCTCGATGATGGCCATGAATTCCTTGTGCTCCTGCTGCGGCACGCCGACGTGGTAGAGCGTCGCCGCGATCTCGCCGGCCACGATGTCGAACTCGAACTCCGAGACCTGCAGGTGCGCGTGCGACTCCAGCATGTCCCGCCCCGGGTAGCACTTGGGTCCACCGGTCTGCTCGATGGACCAGGCCGTCACGAGGTACTTGAAACCGGCATGCCCCTTCTGGTCGTGGAAGGCCTGGACATGCGGGTTCTGGTTGGCTGAGGCGTTGTTGTAGAGCCGGTCGGACAGGACATCGACGGCACCGGCGATGCCGTAGATGCCGCCCAGTCGGTCGAACAGGGAAGGGCTGTGTGCTGCAGCGGTCATGGCAGGTTTCCTATGGTCGGGTCGGGTTGGGTCCTCTGGCCGGCCGAGGAGGCCGACACGGAAGTGGTGGGTCGCCGGGCGTGGCGCGGTCGGCGCCGCGGCTCGCGGGACGGGGCGCCGGCGACCATCTGTCGCACCAGGGCCTGTAACTGATCGCGCAGTTCATCGAGCGCGGGACCGTCCAGCTGGGTCCGGCAGGCAACGACGCGTTGGGCAACGGCAGCAGCAGCTTCGAGCTCGGCGCCGGCGACGGTGAGCTGGACATGGGCGACCCGACGGTCCGGAGCCTCGCGCCGGCGGACGACCAGGCCGGCGCCTTCGAGGCGGTCCATCAGCGGACTGACGGCGTGCGGCGGCAGGGCCAGCCGCGACGCGATCTCGTGGACCGCGTTCCCCGTCCTGCCACAGGACCAGCATCACGAGGTACTGCGGGTAAGTCAGCCCGATCCGCTCGAGCAGCGGTCGGTAGGCCCGGGTGACGGTGTTGGTCGCCGCGTAGAGCGCGAAGCACAGTTGGTGGTCCAGCTGCAGGTTGCCGGGCCGACCCACCACCACGCGCCCCCTCGTCGAGTGTGACGAAGATAACTCACGCGTGATGTGTCTTGGCAACAGCCACCCGCACTGATGTGCGGGATCAGCTGGCGGCCCGCACCTGGTCACGGCCGGCATGCTTCGCGGCATACATGGCCTGGTCGGCTCGGCCCAACAGCTCATCGACCGACTCGACACCATCCCAGCGCACGACGCCGACCGAGCAGGTCTGATCGCTGGGCGTGGCCCGACGCAAGCTGTCCATGCGGGCCGAGGCGTCGAGAAGATCGCATCCGGGCAGCACGGCAAGAAACTCCTCGCCCCCGAACCGGATGAGTGCGTCGGAGGCGCGCAAGGCGTGCTGCCAGTGCCGGCTCACGGCGCGCAGGAGCACATCGCCGGCGGGATGGCCGTGCCGGTCGTTGTAGGCCTTGAAGTGGTCCAGATCGAGCATCGCCAGGCAAAGTGGCGACGCGCTGCGCGCGGCCCGCTCCAGCTCCAGCGGCAGCAGCTCTTCCAGCGCGCGGCGGTTCAGCAGCCCGGTCAGGGCGTCGGTGTGCGCGGCGACCGACAACCGGGCGACCAGGTCGGCCCGCTCGAGGGCGACAGCGGCCTCCCCCACCAGCAGCGGCAGCAGCGCCTGGACGCGAGCCGGCAGCGCGTCGATGCGGTCGTCCCAGACCACTGTGATCACGCCGATGGCCTGCCCACCGCGCAGCACGGGCTCGAACAGCATGCTGTACGTCGGCGTCCCTGGCGCCGCGGGCCCGGCCCGATCCCCGGGCCCTTGCTCGGTCACGAAGCTGCGTTGTCCGGACCGGTAGGCGTGCACGGCCCCGGCTGAGCCCGATCCGGGCAGTTTTTGACGCATCGTCGGTCGGCCGTCGGTCTCCACCAGCAGTAGCTCCGACCCGTCGGGCTGGTAGAGCCCGACGCCGCTTGCCCCGCACACGCTGCGCACCGCTCGGCACACCGCGCGGCGCGCCGCGGCAGGGTCCGCGCTGCGCGCCATCTCCCGGTGGGCGGCCGCGAGGACCTCGATGTCGCGGACATGTTCGGTCAGGCGCTGCTCGGCCCGTCGTAGGGCGGTGACATCGAGGATCGAGCCGTCCAGATAGGTCCGGTCGCCGACCCGGCGGACCCGGCCCCGATCGCGGACCCAGCGCACCTGACCGTCCGCTCCGCGCAGCCGGTACTGGATGTCCAGCGAGCCGGTCAACCTCGCAGCATCGTGCGCGTGGTGAAACAGTCCGAGCTCGTCAGGGTGGACGAAGTCGACCCAAACCGCATCCTGGGCGGCCTCGGCCGTCAAGCCCAGGAACCGCTCCCGGCACGGTCCGGCGAAACGCAGCGCGTAGCCGTCGTCGGCGAGGAACTCACCGCTGTATACGTACTCCTCGATGGCACCCAGGATGCGCAGCAGGGTCGTGTTCGCCTCGCGCAGACGCTCGACCTCGATCGTCAGCACCTCGAGGTCGCGGGGTTGGGTGGATATCCCCGCACGCCGGTCCAACGATGTCCGGCGCAGGAGCCCAGCCGCAGCACGGCGGGCACCCGGACGCGGGCTGGCCACAGGCAGCGCTCGTCCGTCCGACCCGTCCATGCGTTCTCCATCGGCCACTAGTGACATCTGCTATAGCGTTCTCGGGACGGGTCCTCAAGCGCCCGGCATGCGGCGCAGTCGGTTGGGAAAGGACGTGTTCATGGCGGACTCGCCGGGTGCCCGGGTGCTCGTAGTGGGCCTGGGTGATCTCGGTGGACGAGTCCTCGAGATGCTCGCCGCCAGCCCCCGGATCCAGACGTTGCTCGGGTGCGGGCAGGCCGGCAGTCACAGTGCTGCGGTGGTCGCGCAGTCCGCGTTGATTGCTGACACGCTCGGCGGTGCAACGCAGGTCGAGCACCTCGCGACCGACCTGACGGACCGGGCAGCCGTGGCGACGATGCTGCGTGGGGCCGCTCCCGACATCGTCGTCTTCGCTGCGTCGCGACACAGTTGGTGGCGCAGCCCGCCAGCCGCCCGCGCACTGCCATACGGCGTCTGGCTGCCACTCCAGCTCTCCCTGCTTCGCACATTCATGCTGGCACACCGCGATGGCGCGTCCACAGCGGTCGTCATCGCCCTGCCGCATCCCGATGCCGCCGGCCCGGTGCTGGCGGCCGACGGGTTGGCCCCTCTCGCCGGGGCGGGCAACGTGGCAGAGGTGGCCGCCAAGCTGCGGCTGCTCACCGCAGCCGAGTTCGGTTGTCACCGCGACGACGTCGAGGTGCGCCTGGTCCTGCACCACGCGGCCGAGCGACTCGCCTTCGCGCTGTTCGACGCGGCCCCCAGCGGTGGCGGAGCGCCGCCCTACTTGGCCCGGGTCACGGCCCGCTCGCTACCCGTGGCGCCGGAGGTCGTCGACCGGCTGCTCCGTCAGGCCTACCCGCTGCCGGGTGGCACCGGCAGCCATCAGCTGACGGCTGCCACGGTGGTCCAGCTCGTCGACGCCCTGCTCGCCGATGAGCAGCGACACCTGCACGTCCCCTCGCCGGCCGGCCTACCCGGCGGCTACCCGGTGCTGGTGAGTCGCCGCGGGGTCGAGCTCGACCTGCCCGTCGGGATCAGCCGCGGCGATGCCATCGCCGTCAACGAGCAGGCAGCGGCGTTCGACGGCATCAGCGCCATCGGTGCTGACGGCACCATCCGCTACACCCCTGACGCCATCGTCGCCGCCCACGACCTGCTCGGGCTCACCCTGCAGGACACGCCGATCGCCGCCCTCGACGAGGCAGCCGACCGTCTCGAGGCCGTGCTGCGCGCCGTGCGCTGAGGGCACCGATGACCACACCAGCAGGCAAGGGGCAGGATCGGTGCTCCGCCCCGTCGAGAGGCCATCAGATGACCGTCCTGACCGAGCTGCTGGCCGGCCTGGCCACCGGCAGCGTCGAGATTATCGACCTCACCGCGCCGCTGTCGGATCGCACGCCGGTGCTGCAGCTGCCCCCACCGTTTGTGAACACGCAAGGGTTCTCACTCACCGAGGTCAGCCGGTACGACGAACGCGGCCCGGCCTGGTACTGGAACGACTTCTCGACCGGCGAGCACGTGGGCACCCACTTCGACGCACCCGTGCACTGGGTGACCGGCCGGGACGGCCTCGACGTGTCGCAGGTGCCCGCCGCGCAGCTGATCGCGCCCGCGGTGGTGCTCGACCTGAGTGCCCAGTGCGCGGCCGACCCGGACTTTCTGCTCGAGATCGACCATGTGCGGGCCTTCGAGGCCGAGCACGGACCACTGCCGGATGGCGGCTGGCTGCTCTATCGCACCGGCTGGGACAGCCGCTCGACCGAGCAGGCAGCCTTCCTCAACGCCGACGACACCGGGCCGCACACGCCGGGGTTGTCGGTCGAGTGCGCCCGCTGGCTGGCGCAGGAGACCTCGCTGCTGGGGCTGGGTACCGAGACCGTCGGCACCGACGCTGGTGCAGCGCACTCCTTCGACCCGCCGTTCCCGTGCCACTCCTACCTGCTGGGCGCCGGGAAGTACGGCCTGACGCAGCTGCAGCAGCTCGCACTGCTGCCGCCGACCGGCGCGGTCCTGCTCGCTGCCCCGCTGCCGATCGTCGGTGGCTCGGGCAGCCCGGCCCGGGTGCTCGCCCTCGTCCCGCGGTGACACCACCTGTGCCCAACGTCGCCGCCGCAGTCGGTAGGACGCTTGCCTCCCTCGGCGCGACACAGGTGTTCACCCTGCTCGGCAGCGGCAACTTCGTGGTCACCAACGCGCTCCGGGATGCTGGAGCGACCGTCGTGTCGGCGCGGCACGAGAGCGCCGCAGTCACGATGGCGGACGCCTACGCGCGGGTGACCGGGACGGTCGGTGTCGTCACCGTGCACCAGGGACCCGGCCTGACCAACGCGGTGACCGGCCTGACCGAGGCCGTCAAGAGCCGCACCCCGCTGCTGCTGCTCGCCGCCGAGGTGGCCGGGGCGGCCGTGCGCTCAAATTTCCGGATCGACCAGGCCGGGCTGGTCACGGCGGTGGGGGCCGGGGTCGAGCGGTTGCACGGGCCGCAGAGCGCGGTGGCCGACGCGGTGCGGGCCTACCGGCGGGCCGGGGTCGAGCGCCGCCCCGTCGTACTGCTGATGCCGTTGGACGTGCAGGCGGCCGAATGCGGTGATGCCACCGGAGCGCCGCCCGCCGCGGTCGGGCCGGTCCGTCCGGATGTCGGCGCTGTCCAAAGCCTTGCCGATGCCCTCGAGAAGGCCTCCCGCCCGGTGATTCTCGCCGGCCGCGGCGCCGTGCTCGCGGGCGCCGGCGCGCTGCTGGAGGAGCTGGCCGACGCCACTGGCGCGCTGCTCGCGACCTCGGCAGTCGCGGCCGGCATCTTTGCCGGCAACCCATGGGAGGTTGGGATCTCCGGCGGCTTCGCCTCACCGGTCGGTGCCGGGTTGCTCGTCGACGCCGACCTGGTGCTCGCCTTCGGGGCGTCGCTGACGATGTGGACCACCAGGAGCGGTCGGCTGCTCGGGCCGGGCGCGACGGTCGCGCAGGTGGACCTCGACGCCCAGGCGCTGGGCGCCCATCAGCAGGTCGACCTCGCGGTGCTCGGCGACGTGGCGGCGACGGCCCGCGACCTGCTCGCCGAGTTGGAGCGCCGCGGGCACGCGCCCGCCGGCTGGCGCACCGAACCGCTGCGGGCGCAGATCGCCGCCGGCCGGTGGAACGACCAGCCATATGTCGATGCCGGCACCGACGACCGGATCGACCCGCGAACACTGTCCCGGCTGCTCGACGATCTGCTGCCTGTGGAGCGGACGCTCGTCGTCGACTCGGGTCATTTCATGGGCTGGGCACCGATGTATCTGCGGGTGCCCAGGGAGTCGGGCTTCGTGTTCACCCAGGGCTTCCAGTCCGTCGGCCTCGGGCTCGCCACGGCGGTCGGCGCCGCGTTGGCGCGGCCGGACCGGCTGACCATCGCCGCCGTCGGCGACGGAGGATTGCTGATGTCGCTCGGCGAGCTGGAAACCGTCGCACGGCTCGGCCTGCGGTTGCTTGTCGTGGTCTATGACGACGGGGCGTACGGCGCCGAGGTGCACCACTTCGGCCCGGACGGGCACCCGGTCGACCTCGTCCAGTTCCCCGAGGTCGACCTGGCTGCCGTGGCCCGTGGCGCCGGTCTCGAATCGGTCGTGGTGCGCCGGGCCGCGGATCTGCGAGCCGTGTCGGCGTGGCTGGCCGCGGGGGCGCGAGTCCCGCTGCTGGTGCACGCCCTGGTCGTTTCGACGGTGGTGGCCGAATGGCTGGAGGACGCCTTTCGCGGCCACTGACCCGGGCCCCGGTCTGGACTACCCGCGTCCGACGTACGGCATCGTGGTCGCGAGCACGGTCAGGCTCGCGACGTTTGCGTCGAGCGGCAGGCCGGCCATGTAGACGACGGCCCGCGCCACACCCTCGACCGCCATTCTAGGCTCGGGACGGACGCTACCGTCGGCCTGCTGCACGCCGCGCGCCATCACCTCGGTCATCTCGGTCGCGGCATTGCCGACATCGATCTGCCCGCAGGCAATGTCGTAGGCACGGCCGTCCAGCGACGTCGCCTTGGTCAGGCCGCTGATCCCGTGTTTCGTGGCGGTGTAGGCAGCCGACATCGGCCGCGGTGCGTGCGCGGAGATCGAGCCGTTGTTGATGATGCGGCCGCCGCGGGGCTGCTGGGCGCGCATCACGCGGAACGCCTCGCGGCTGCACAGGAAGGCGCCGGTCAGGTTCACCGCCACGACCGCCTGCCACTCCGCCAGGGTCACGGCGTCGAGTTCGCGCGCGGGAGCCGACAGGCCGGCATTGTTGAACAGCAGGTCGACCCTGCCGAACACCGCGACGACCTCGTCGAACAGCGCCCGCACCGACGCCTCGTCCGTGACGTCAGTGGGGACCGGCCGCAGCGCCCCGGTGCGGTCCTGCCCGGCCACCGTCTGGAGCGCGTCGGCGCGGCGCCCGGCCAGCACGACCTGCCACCCCTCGCCGGCCAGCGCCCGGGCGGTCGCCGCACCGATGCCGCTGCCGGCGCCCGTCACGATCGCGATCCTCCCGGGCATATCCGCTCCCGCCTGTTGCACGTTACCGAGCCAGTCTGCCCTGGCATGTCAGCCTGGCTCGGTGCAGAGCCAACCGCGATACGACGTGAACTGCTCGATCCTGTTCACCGAGTTGCCGCTGCTGGCCCGACCGCAGGCGGCCAGGGAGGCCGGCTTCGGCGCGATCGAGTGCTGGTGGCCGTTCCCAACGGCGGTGCCGGGCGACCGGGACATCCAGCGCTTCGTGCAGGCCGTGCAGGACGCCGGCGTGCGCCTGGTCGCGCTGAACACCTTTGGCGGCGACCTGGCGATGGGCGAGCGGGGCCTGCTGTCGGTGCCGGGCCGGGAGGCGGAGTTCGGCGACAACCTCGATGCCGCAGTCAGTTTGGCTGGCACCCTCGACTGCCCGGTGCTGCACGTCCTGTACGGCAACCGCGACGGGAGCGATCCGCCCCGGCAGGACGAGCTCGCTGTCCAGCAGCTGGACCAGGCCGCGAAGGCGGCGGCTGCGGTCGGCGCCTTGGTCGTGGTCGAGGCGCTCAGTGGCGTCGATGGCTACCCGCTGCGGACGGCTGCCGATGTGCTGCGGGTGCTCGACCGGCTGGACCGGGAGACCGACGGGCCAGGCGCCCGCTGGCTGTGCGACCTGCACCACCTCGCTGTCAACGGGGACGACCTCGACGACGTCATCGCCCGCCACCGGTCGAGGCTCGGGCACGTCCAGATCGCCGATGTGCCGGGCCGACATCAGCCCGGCACGGGCCACCTCGACCTGCTCCGGCACGTCACGACCTTGTACGCCGGGGGGTACACCGGATGGGTCGGGCTCGAGTACCTGCCGCTCGGCCCGAGCGTGGCGTCCTTCGACTGGCTTCCGGCCGAGCGACGCCGCAGCTGAGCGGCCAGGTGCGGACGGTGTCATCCCGGGGTGGATGCCGTGAGGTCTCGACCGCCACCTGTAGGCCCTGGCGCATTCGGGTCTGTGGGAGCACAGCTCGCCCGACCTGAGCCTGCCGACCGCAAGCTATGAGTTGGCGCTGGTGCACCGCTGGACCGGCGCCAGGGCGGGCCGCTGACCGGCGGACGATGCTGGGTCGTAGACCACCCAGGTGGCCTTGCCCTTGGCCTTGGCGGCATACATGGCAACGTCGGCGCGGCGGAGCATCTCGTCGGCGCCGAACCCG
>JAYTOZ010000120.1:0-3462 GCA_043747515.1 Frankiales bacterium
GAGATGCTGCAGCCGCAGATGGCCGAGCTGCTCGCGATGGTCGAGGGCGGCACCCTCACGCCGATCCTCGGCGGCAGCTATCGGCTGTCCGACGCCGCCGCCGCCCACGAGGCGCTGCGCAGCCGTGGCAGTACCGGCAAGCTCATCCTGGACTGCACCGCCTGAGCGTCCAACCCCGTCCCGCCGTTCCTGATCGGTCCTGTGCTGAATCGGACCGCGACACGCCCGCGTGTCTGCGGCTCGATCCAGCACGGGGGCGGCCGTCAGGCGAGTTCCTGCTCGACCTCGTCCTGGACGGCGGTCACCTTGGGACACGGGCACCACTCGTCGTGCCAGGCCCGGCGGCAGCCCGGCGGGTAGACCAGCGGGCGGACCACCCGCGCCGGGTTGCCGGCGACAAGCACGTCGTCCGGTACGTCGTGGGTGACGACGGCGCCGGCCGCGACGAGCACCCGCTTGCCGATGGTGACCCCCGGCATGACCATCGACCGCGCGCCGAGCCACGTGCCGGCACCGATCCGCACCGGCGCCTCGACGTGGGCCTGGCCCTCGACCCCGTGACTGTTGCTGTCCATCACGTAGACCTCGTTGGCCATCGCCACGTCGTCGCCGATAATGATCTCGACGACCGACAGCAGGGTCGTCCCGACGTTGATGAAGACCCGGTCGCCAATCCGGATCCGGCCCCAGCCACTGACGAGCGTCTTGCGGTGCGCCGACCAGATCTTGAAGTCGTCGCCGATCTCCAGGTCGCTGGCGTCGACCACCGGACGGCCGAGCACCCGCGCCCGCCGACCGACCTTGGCGACCTTGCGCAACCGCCAGCGGGCGGTCAGGGCCTGCCGGACCGCGGCCCGGCGCCACCGCCACTCGATCCGCTTGCGCGCCACGTCCACCGGCGCACCGTACGACGTGCCGCCGCCCCTGCCCCGACGTACGGTCGGGAGGTGGTCACCCTGGTCGCCCTGCACGGCAACGGCGGCGGCGGCTTCCGCTTCTCGTTGGTCGGCGCGCACCTGCCGGACGACGTGCAGCTGGTCGCGCCCTCGCTGCCGGGCTTCTCCGGTGGCCCGCCAATGGCCGACACGTCGCTGTCCGCGCTCGCGCGCCACGTGCTCGCGCTGCTGGCCGGGTTGCCCCGGCCGCTCGTCCTGCTCGGGCACGGGATCGGCGGCTCAGTCGCGCTGGAGGTCCTGCAGCAGGACGCCTCGGCCGTCGACGGGGTGATCCTGCACGCCCCGGTCGGCGCCCGGCTGGACACCCGGCTGTTCCCCCGGCTGATGAGGCTGCCGGGCGCGACGTCGTTCCTGCGCTGGGGGATCAGCTCGCCGCTGACCCGGCCGTTCGTCCGGCGCCGGCTGTTCGCACCCGGCGCCGTCCCGCGGGCCACCGCCGACCGGTTCCTGCGGGCCTACGGCGAGTGCCGGGCGTTCGGCCCGATGTTCGAGGTGATCACACCCGCCTGGTGGGCCGGACTGACGCCGCACGACACCCCCTCGGTCCTGCTCTGGGGCCAGGGCGATGGGGTGCTCGGCGCCGAGCAGGTGCAGGACTACCGCAGGCTGCTCCCCCGGGCCTCGGTCGAGCTCGTCGAGGACTGGACGCACTGGCCGATGCTCGAGCAGCCGGCTGACTACGCCGCCGTCGTGACCCGGCTCGCCCGGTCGCTGGGATGACGTTGGTCCGCTTCGGTGACCCGTTGCCGCCCGCCGTCGGACCGAAGGCGGCCCTGCTGTCGCGGTGCGCCGGCGCCGGCCTGCGGGTGCCGGCCGGGGCGGTACTGCTCGACGCCGACGGGACCGAACCGACCACCGCCGCGCTGGGTCCGCTTCGGCCCGGCGAGCGGGTGGCCCTGCGATCGGCCTTCGGCGCCGAGGACGGTGCGGTGCACAGCGCCGCCGGCCGCTACACCAGCGTGCTGCACGTCAGCACCGACGACCCGGCCGCCCTCACCGGGGCGCTGCATGCCGTCTGGGCCAGCGGGCCGGGGACCCGCCGCGACCTGCTCGTCATGCGGATGGTGGACGCCGTGCACGCGGGCGTGGCCGTGCTGCAGGAGGACTTCGAGGACGACCTCGTCGAGGCCGTCGAGGGCACCGCGGAAGACCTCGTCGGGGGGACCGCCACCGACGTCCGGCGGTTGCTCGTCCCGCGCCTTCGGCACAGTTGGGAACGCGCCCACCGCGGCAGCGACCACTGGCGCACCCCGCTGCCGCCCTGGGCGATGCGGCTGGCCCGGCTGCTGCGCGGTGTACGCCGGGTCGTCCGCACCGGCGACTGGGACGTCGAGTGGGCCGACGACGGCCGGGTCTGCTGGTTGCTGCAGGTCCGCCGGCTCACCCGGCCGGCGCGCCGCGACGAGGTCTACACCCTCGCCAACCACAAGGAGATCCTGCCGCCGCTTCCGTCGGTGCTGATGGCCGGGCTCATCGCCGAACGCGGGCGGGAGCTGTTCGGCTTCTTCCGCCGGTTCGACCGGTCCCTGCCGGCGGACCGGTCGATGATCGGTGTCTTCGAGGGGCGGCCCTATCTCGACCTGTCGCTGCTCGAGGATGTTCTGCGCATGCTCGGGCTGCCCACCCCGCTGCTGGCCGACTCGATGGGTGGTCACACCGCCGTCCCGGCCGGTCTGCGACCGCTCCGGATGCTCACCAAGGCGCCCGTGCTCCTGCGAATGGCCCGGGACCAGGCGGCCGCCCCTGCTCGCCTGCCGATGATCATCTCGGAGATGGAGCGCCTGCAGGACAGGGCATCTCGCGCCGGCACCGCGACGGAGGCACTCGCGGCCGCGGGTGACGCCTACGTGCACCTGGTGACCGGGATGATGTCGCTGTCGACCGCGATCGGCCCAGCGTTCGCCGTGTTGCGCAAGGCCGGCACCCTGCACCAACACGCCGCTCGCAGCCGGTCCGCCGGTACCGTCTTGTGGGACGACCTCGACGCCGTACGCCGGGGCACGATGAGCCAAGACGATTGGCTGACCCGGCACGGCCACCGGGGTGTCTACGAGAGCGACCTGGCTCAGCCGCGGTTCGCCGAGCGGCCACCCGCGCCCGGCACCGGCTCGACCGCCCGGCCGGCGCTGCCCCCGCGGACCCTCGCCGGCGTGCTGACCTTGCCACTGTGGTGGCAGGCCGACCGGGCGGTGCAGGCGCGGGAGCGCTGGCGGGACGAGGCCATGCGCACCTTCGCGGTGCTCCGCCGTCGCCTGCTCGAGCTTGCCCCGGTCGAGCCGTGGCTGCTCACCCCCGACGAGGTGCGGGCCCTCGACGGCGGCTGGCGGCCGGACGACGCCTTCTGGGCGGCCCGGCATGCCGAGCGGGCCCGGCACGAGCAGTGGGATCCGCCCGACCTGCTCGGAGCCCGCGAGGACGCCGACCGGTGGCGACGCGCTCCCAGCGGTACGACACCTGGCAGCAGGCCCCGGTTGCGTGGACTCGGCTTGACCACCGGCACGGTCAC
>JAYTOZ010000121.1:0-4288 GCA_043747515.1 Frankiales bacterium
TCGGCTGGGCGCTGGTCGCGGCAGCCACCGGTGCGGCGTACGGGCTGACGACCGGCGACTCGGGGACGGCGCGGCTCCTCGACGGCGCCCGGCCGGTGCTCGCAGTGGCGCTCTCGCTGCTCGCAGCCTGGCTGCTCCGGCGGCACGCCGTGCGCCGGCTCGGCGGGCTGACCGGCGACGTGCTCGGGGCGCTTGTCGAGACCGCGACCACCGTGTCGCTGGTCGTGATGGCCTGCGACCTGCCGCTGTAGGCCCCGTCAGGTCGGCAGGTCAATGCGGGCGGCCAGCTCGTCCGGGGTGCCCGCGTCGACGTCGAGCACCTGGTCGGCGACCTCGGCGTAGAGCGGGTCCCGGGTCGCCGCGAGCCGGGCGAGGGCGACAGCGGGGTCGTCGCCGAGCCACGACCGGCCCGCGCCGGCGCCGACCCGACCGGCCAGCGTGGTGACGGTCGCCCGCAACCAGATGATCGTTGCGGAGCTGGCGACGAGCCGGGCCCGATCGGCCGGGTCGAGCACGACACCCCCTGCCACACCGGCGATGAACGGTCCGGGCAGACCGAGCACAAGGGTCAGCGCCGCGGACTCCGCTGCCCGCAGGGCCGGCTCGCCCTCGGTCGCGAGCAGCTCCGGTGCCGTGCGCCCGCGGGCCCGCTGGAGCAACTCGTCGTTGTCGAGGTAGGGCCACCCGGTGCGGGCCGACAGGGCCCGACCGACCGTCGTCTTGCCGGTCCCCATCATCCCGACCAGGAGCACCCGGCTCATCGCACGTGGCTCGGCACGAACGGCGGCTTGACCACCCGCATCGTGCTGGTTCGCCCGCGGACATCGACCGTGACCTCGTCGCCCTCGGCCGTCCCGCGCTCGAGCAGCGCCAACGCGATCCCGATCCGCCGGGTCGGTGAGAACGTGCCGCTGGTGACCTCGCCGACCACCCGGCCACCGGCGCTGACCTGCATGTGCGAGCGCGGGATCCCGCGGTCCAGCGACTCCAGGCCCCAGAGCAGACGCGAGGCGCCGGTGGCCCTTTCGCGCAGCAGCGCCTCGCGGCCCCAGAACGCCGGCTTGTCCCAGCCGACCGCCCAGCCGGACTGGGCCTGCACCGGCGTGATGTCGAGCGAGAGGTCCTGCCCATGCAGGGGATAGCCCATCTCGGTGCGCAATGTGTCGCGGGCGCCGAGCCCGCAGGGCAGCACCCCGAGCTCCGCGCCCGCCGCGAGCACCGCGTCCCAGACAGCCGGGGCCTCGTCCCACGCCGGCAGCAGCTCATAGCCGCGCTCGCCCGTGTAGCCGGTGCGGCACACAACCATCGACCCGAACCGGGTGAAGCGCATGTAGTCGTCGTCGGTCGGCAGGCCCATCCGGGCCAGCAGCTCGGGGCTCCGCGGGCCCTGCACGGCGATCACCGCCAAGGTGGTGTGCAGGTCCTCGACGGTGATCCCGGCCGGCGCGTCGGCGGCCAGCAGCCCGACGACGGCGCTGGTATTGGCGGCGTTCGGGATGAGGAACACCTCGTCCTCGTTGCGGACGTAAGCGATCAGATCGTCGACCACGCCGCCGGTCTCGCGGTCGCAGCACAGGGTGTACTGCGCCTGCCCGACCCCGATCCGGCGCAGGTCGTTGGTGAGCCGGGCGTTGACGAAGTCGATGGCGCCCGCACCGCGCACAACGCCCTTGCCGAGGTGGCTGACGTCGAACACCCCAACTGCCTCGCGGACCGCCTGGTGCTCCTTGAGCACCCCGCCGCCGGGGTATTCGATCGGCATCTCCCACCCACCGAAGTCGGCCAGCTTCGCCCCGAGGGCGACATGCCGTTCGTGCAGCGGACTGTGCCTGAGGTCGCTCACGACCCGCGAACCTACGCCGTACGCCGGGACAGTGCCGCGGCCAGCCGGTCCAGGTCCCCTGGCGTGACCCAGGCCGCCGTCGAGACCCGCAGCACCGGACCGGTGAGGTCCTGCGCCCGGCTCGCAGGCACGGCGCTCGTGACGAACCCGTCGGCGAGCAGGGCCGCGCGGGTGGCGACGACGTCTACGCCGTCCGGTGGCAGCAGGGTGGTGATCCCGGTCGGCTCGTCCAGCGGCTCGACGACCTGCCAGCCGCCGGCGTGGTGCAGGAGCACCCGGGCCGCCGCGGCAGCCGCCTGCACCGCTGGGAGCAGCGCCGGCGACCACTGCTGCGCGGCCCGGGCGAGCCCGACCCGACCGGCGATGTGCGCCTCCGGCGACTCGAACCGCCGGACGTCGTCGTACACGGTGACCTGCAGGGTCGGCGGGTCGGTCAGCCGGCGCTGCCAGCTGGGGTCGACGACGGCGAAGCCGACGCCGCGGGGGCCGCACAGCCATTTGCGCGAGGTACCGACGTAGGCCGCGGCACCGGTCGGCACCGCGGTCTGGCCGAGGGACTGCGCGACGTCCAACAGCAGCGGAACCCCGCTGGCGAGCACCTCGGCGACCGGCTGGGCGACCCCCCGCTGGCTGGCGACGTGCGGGAACGTCACGAGGTCGAGGCCCGCGGGCACCCGCTGCACCCGGCCGAGGTCGTCGACGTCCAGCCGGACCAGCTGCCAGCCGCGGCCGGCTGCCCGGTCGGCCAGCACCCGGGCGTTGCCGCCGTACTCGCTCGGGACTGTCCCGATCCGAGCCCTCGGCGTGAGCGGCCAGGCGTCGAGCAGGGCCGCGAAGCTCGCGCCACCCCCCTCACTGAACGCCACATCGCCGCCGGCCAGGCCGATCATGCTGGCCAGCGCAGCTCGACCGGCGTCGATGCGGGGGGCAGCCTCGAGCTCGGCGACGTAGCCCCCGCGGGCGGCCTCGGCGCGCAGATAATCGATCTCGGCTTCGAAGACCTGGTGCGAGACGACCCCGCACGCCGCCACGTCGAGATGCAGCAGGTCCATCTCCAGCCGGTCCTCGACCCAACGGCGCACGCTCATGCGCTGGAGTCTCGCCTGTATTGTCCGGCGATGGCCTCCCTGACCGTATCCAGTGCATCCGGCAGCACCGTGAAGGTCGACGCGGTCGTGATCGGGGTCGTCACCGGCCCGAAGGGGCTGTCGCTCGCACCGGGTTCCGAGGCCGTCGCGGCAGCCGTCGGCAAGGGGTTGCTGCCGGCCCTGCGCGGGCTGGGCGCGACCGGCGCGGCCGAGGAGGTCACCCGGCTCGCCACCCTCGGTGCCACGACCGCCCCGGTCGTCGTCGCGGTCGGCCTGGGCACCGCTGTCCCGGCGTACGACGGGGAGGTGCTGCGGCGCGCGGCCGGTGCGGCCGTGCGCGCGCTGGCCGGCACCGCGAAGGTGGCGATCGCCCTGCCGGCAGCCGACCTCGCCGCGCTACGGGCCATCGCTGAGGGTGGGCTGCTCGGCGCCTACGCGTTCGACCGCTACCGGACCGTCTCCGCCGAGGGGCGCCTCGCACCGGTGCGTGAGCTCGTGCTGCTCACCCCCTCGGCCAAGATCGCCGGCGCCCGCGCCGCGCTGCGCCGTGCCGAGATCGTCGTCACCGCAGTGCATCTCGTGCGGGACCTGGTCAACACGCCGCCGTCGGACCTGCACCCGGCCGAGCTCGCCGCATTCGCCAGGCAAGCCGGGACCGAGGCCGGCCTCACCGTCGAGGTGCTCGACGAAAAAGCCCTCACCAAAGGCGGCTACGGCGGGATCCTCGGTGTAGGGCAGGGATCGGTGCATCCGCCGCGGCTGGTCCACCTGTCGCACCGCGGAGGCAAGGGCGCGACGAGGACCGTTGCCCTCGTCGGCAAAGGCATCACCTTCGACTCCGGCGGCCTGTCCCTCAAGCCCGCCGCGAGCATGGAGGAAATGAAGATGGACATGGGCGGGGCCGCCGCTGTCATCGCCACGATGACCGCGGTCGCGCGGCTCGGGCTCGCCATCGACGTCGACGCCTGGGTGCCGATGGCTGAAAACATGCCGAGCGGCGCCGCAATACGACCGTCGGACGTCCTCACGATGCGCAGCGGCACCCGGGTCGAGGTCACCAACACCGACGCCGAGGGCCGGCTGATCCTCGCCGACGCCCTGTCCCGGGCCTGCGACGACCGGCCCGACATCCTGCTCGACGTGGCGACGCTCACCGGGGCGCAGCTGGTCGCGCTCGGGGCCCGGACCACCGCGGTCATGGGCAACGATGACGACCTGCGGGCCCACATCCTCGACGCCGCAGGGCGGGCCGGCGAGTCGATGTGGGGGATGCCGCTGCCGCCCGAGCTGAAGAAGGGTCTCGACAGCGACGTCGCCGACCTCGTCAACACCGGGCCCCGCGAGGGCGGGATGCTCA
>JAYTOZ010000122.1:0-18319 GCA_043747515.1 Frankiales bacterium
GGACGGTTCGCCGCACTGAACAGCAGGGGCAGCACATCTGACGCACGCAGGACGCCGAGATCGCCATGTCTGGTGGAGGTCTCGCCGAAGTCGACGACCCGGTCGGCCCGGACCGCTCCCCCGGCCATCACGAAGGGCGTCGGGTCGCCGGTGTGCAGCACCCCACCGGTGGACGGGGTGGCGTGGTCGCCGGTCACCGCGACCACGGCCCGTCCAGCCAGGTCGAGCAACGGTGCCAGCCCGGCGTCGATGGCCTCGAGCACCTCGCGCTTGGCGTAGGGCACCTTGCTGTGGCCGGCCTCGTCCGGCGCCTTGGTATGGACATGGACGAACGCCGCACCGGCGTCGAACAGTTCGACCCCGGCCGCGACCCGGGCGGTCATCTCCCGGGACAGGTCCGGCCCGACCGGCAGGTCGCGGCGGGCCCAGCCGAGCAGCTCGGCGATGCCCCGATACAGCCGGCTGCTGGTCACCGCCGCGCCCGGCACGCCGGCCAGCTCGACGAAGCTCGGCAGCGGGCGGCGGGCACCGGCCCACTTGGTGGTGAGCAGGTCGAGGGCGGGACGGCCGCCGGCGACCCTGGCCGCGTTCACCTCGGACACCGTCAGCACCTCCCGCGCCCGCCGCAGCAGGGCGCACAGGTCCGTGGCGAGGGCCTGGCCGGCCGGACCCGTCGCCACCGGCTGAAGCCACGGGTGGAGGTGCTCGAAGAATGGGTCGGAGTCGCTCACCTCCCCCGTGGCGTGGGCGGGCAGCACCAGCAGGCTCTCCCCGCGCCCCCCGAGCGGGTGGAGCCGGGCGCCGAAAGCGGCCGCTACCGGCTCGAGCTCGACGAGCAGTCGCGCGGCGTCCTCAGCGTCACCGGCGGCGGCCCGGCCGGTCACCCACACCACCCCGCCGTCGGCCGTCGAGGTGCGCAGGGCCGCGTGCAGCACTGCCCCGGCGTACGGGACGTCGATGCCTGCCCCGAGTCCCTCGAGGACCGCCCGGCCGGGGAAGGGCTGCTCGCCGTAGCCGAACATCGCCCAATGGCTCAGCTCGGAGGACGGCGCCCGGCCCCAGCCGAGCGGGACGTGCCAGCCACTGGCGCCGCGCCGGGCGAGCTCGTCGAGCACCGGGGTGCGGGCCGCCTCGGCCGGGGTGCGGCCGCCGAGCTCGGGCACCGGGCGGTCGCCGAGTCCGTCAAGGACCACCAGCATCACCGGGAGCCGATCGTCGTCGAGCCGGGGCTGACGCTCGCCGTAGCCGGGCGGCTTCATCGAAACCAACTCACAGCGGGGTCGCCCGGCCGGCCAGGAGGGCGGTCAGCGGCGCGACCGTGGCCGGCGGCACCAACGCCTGCCATCCCGTGCCGGCCCGCAGTGCCGCCCGGATCGCCGTCGAGGTCCGCCGCGTCCGCTCGTCGCCGGGCACCTCGACGACCTCATACCCTCCGGTGGCCAGGCGGCGCGCCTTCTCCCGCTCCCACGGCCCGTAGACCCCGACGTACTGCACCGCGTGCAGCGGGACGTACGACGGCCAGTGCGCGGGCCGGCCGAGATCGAACGGGACGATGAGCACCCGGCCGGCAAGCGCCGGACCGAGCGCTGCGGTGAGCAGCTCGAGCCGCTCGTAGAAGGTGAACGGGTTGGCCGCACCGAGGTGCCGGTGGTCGCTGCCGGTCTCGGCCCGGAGCGTGCCGGGATCGGGGTTGGTGACGCCGATGACGAGCCGGTCGCAGCTGCCCAGCGCCAGCTGGAACAGCCGCAGATGGTCGCCGTGCACCGGTTGGAAGCGACCGGTCACGCACGCCAGCGAGGCGCTCACCGGAGCAAAGCGCGGGCGATCGCGTTGCGCTGGATCTCGACCGTGCCGGCCGGGATGCGCAGGTTGCGGGCGATCCGGAACAGCTTCTCCTCCGGTCCATTACGGGTCAGCCCACTCGCGCCGTGCACCTGCAGCGCCCGGTCCGCGACCCGGAAGAACGCCTCGTCGTTGACCAGCGCGATGAGGCTGATGAGCCGGATCGCGTCGGCATGCAAGGGGATTTCGAACGGTCCGAGCGCGTCAAGTTCGGCCTGCGCGTGCAGCGACATCGCCCGGGCGGTGTAGACGTCGGCGTCGATATCGGCCAGCATGTGCTGGACCGCCTGCAGGTCGGCGATCGGGCCGGCGCCGGAGCGTCGGAAGGCCGCCCGCGCGACTGCCCGGTGGAGCAGCCAGCCGCCCCAACCGGCGCACATCCCGCCGCGGCACATCCGGCGCCAGTTGATCCACGTCAACGCCAGCGCCAGTCCCTGCCCGACCTCACCGACCCGGTTCCCGTCCGGCACCCGGACGCCGTCCAGCACCAGCTCACCGGTGAGCCCGTCGTCGAGCATCGTCGGGTAGTCCGCGCCGCGCCGGAAGCCGTCGCGGTCGGCCTCGACCATGAACATCGTGAGCGAGCGGCTGCCGGCCCCGGGCTCGGTGACCGCGACGATCTGCGCCACGTCGCAGAAGTGCGCATTGGTGATCCAGCCCTTGGTGCCGGTGATCACCCAACTGTCGCCGTCGCGCTCGGCCCGGGTCGTCATGGACAACACGTCGGAGCCGACGCCGGGTTCGGTGTTGGCGAAGGCGCAGGTGGTCTCGGCGCGCATCAGCGGCCCGAGGAAGCGCTCACGACCGGCCTCGGACAGGTGCACCAGATTCGGGCTGGGACCCTCGGTCCAGCCGAGCGCCGCGAGACCGAGGCCGAGGCCGGCCCGGCGGTAGACGAGCTCCTCGACGTACATCATCTCGACCCTGGTCAGCCCGAGACCGCCTACCTCGACGGGCATGTGGGGGGTGAACAGCCCAGCCGCCGCCGATCGGCGCTGCACCTCACGACGGGCCTGCCAGACGGTGTCGTGCATCCGGCCGCCCTCGTCGAGCGCCGGCGCCCAGGCACTGCCGACCCCCTGCCGGGCCAGCTCGCGCTCCAGCGGGGTGACCTGTTCGGACAGAAACCGCTCGTAGCGCGGGAGCAGCTCTTGCACCCGGGGCGTCGCGACCACCTGGAGCTCCATCAAGGCAGTATGCCGCTGACCGATCGACTCTGATTCCCGCAGCTCAGCGGCCCTCCGCCTGCCGGGAGAGCGCGGTGAGTCGGCTGACCGTCCGGAGGTACTTCTTGCGGTAGCCGCCCGCGAGCAGCTCCGCCGGGAACAGCCCGTCGAGGGCGACACCGCTGGCGACGACCGGCACGTCGCGGTCGTAGAGCCGGTCCGCCAGCACCACCAGGCGGAGCGCGGCCGCCTGGTCACTGACCGGGCGCAGTCCAGTCAGGCAGACCAGTGGGACATTGTCGATGAGCGCGCCGTACCGCGACGGGTGGAGCTGCGCGAGATGCCCAAGCAGGTCGGCGAACACGTCGTACGACGCACCGGGCGTGCCCTCGGCCCGCAGCCGCACCTCCTCGTCGGTGGCGGGCTGCGGCGCCGCCGGCAGGCCGCGGTGCCGGTAGTCCTCCCCGTCGACCCGGACTGGCTCGAAATGCGCTGACAGTTGCTGGATCTCACGCAGGAAGTCGACGGCGTCGAACCGGCCCTCCCCCAGCGCCTCGGGCAACGTGTTGCTGGTGGCCGCGACCCGCACCCCGGCTTCGACGAGCCGGGCGAGCAAGGTCGAGACGAGCACCGTGTCGCCGGGATCGTCGAGCTCGAACTCGTCGATCGCCAGCAGCCGGTGCGAGGACAGCGCCTCGACCGACCGGGCGAAGCCCAAGGCTCCGACCAGATGGGTGAGCTCGACGAAGGTCGCGTAGGCGCGCGGTTCGGGTGCGGCGTGCCAGAGCGAGGCGAGCAGGTGGGTCTTGCCGACCCCGAACCCGCCGTCGAGATAGACACCTGGCCGCCCAGTGGGCCCTCGACCCTTGCGCAACAGCCGTTTCGGCGCCGGTTCGAGCGTCCCGGCGAAGACCCGGAGCCGCTCGACCGCTGCGGCCTGCGACGGTTGGCCGGGGTCCGGGGCGTAGGTCTCGAAACGTACGGCGGCGAAGTGCGGCGGGGGCACCAGTGCCGCGACGAGCGTCTCCGGCCGGACCACCGGCACGCGGTCGACCAGGCGGATGGGCACGACGACTGACCCTACGGGCGGGACGCTCCCGGCAGCCCGCGCAGGAAGCTCGCCGCGAGCGGGGCGGCGGTCCGGCCACCCGAGACGCCCTGCTCGACGTAGACGCAGAAGGCCAGACTCCCCCGGTAACCGGCAAACCACGCGTGCGAGAGCAGCGGCGTCGCGGTGCCGAACTGCGCTGTCCCGGTCTTGCCGACGGTGCCCGGTGGCAGCCCGGCTCCGGCGGCGGTCCCCGACGAGACGACAGCGGCCATCAGGGTGCGCAGGCCGGCCGCGACCCCAGGTGGCAGCGGGGTGCTGGCCCCTCGGGTGCCGGCCACCAGATGTGGCTGGCGCCAGGTGCCGGACGCGACTGCCGCCGCCATCGAGGCGACCAGCAGCGGGCTGGCCTCAACCCGGCCCTGGCCGATCGCGTCGGCGTAGCCCTCCGCCGTTCCGCCCGGCACCGGCACGCTGCCGCCCTCACCGGCGCCGCTCTCGAGCAGGTTGCCCGGCCGGTCGAAGCCGTAGAGCGCCGCCGTCCGGCGCAGGGTGCCCTTCGGGAAGCTGCTCGCGAGCCCCAGGAAGGCCGTGTTGCAGGACACCGCGAAAGCGGTCGTCAGGGTCATCGTCGGCGGCAGCGGCACCTCGTCGTTGACAAATTGTTTGCCGCCGTAGATTGCCTTCTCAGGGCAGCTGACGACGCTCGCCGGCATCCGGCCGGACAGCAACGCCGCCGTCGCGGTGACGATCTTGAAGACCGAGCCCGGGGCCTGCGACACGAACGCCGTCGTGAGGCCGATGACCGGCTTGTTCGCCACCGCGCGGACCTCGCCGGTGGCGGCGTCGATCGCGACCAGCGCGGCCCGGCCGGGGGCGCCGGCCAGGGCCGCCTGCGCCGCGCGCTCGATCCCGAGGTCCAGCGTGGTGGTCACGTTGCCGGCCGGGGCGGGCGGGAAGTCCTTGATGACGGTCCGCTGCCCGGTGCGGCCGTCCAGCAGCTCGACCCGCCCGCCCGAGATGCCGGTGAGCTTGGCGTCGTACAGCCGCTCGAGGCCGGTCCGGGAGCCGTCGGCGGCCCCGAGGACGTTGCTGGCCAGGTCGGCGCTCATCGCCCGGATCGGCGCGCCATGGCGGTCGAGCAGCTGCCCCCGGGTGATGACCTGCGCGCTGCGCTCGAGCCGCTGGCCGTTGCGCAGCCCGGGATAGACAGCATCCGAGCGGAACAGCACCCGCCAGCCGTCCGGCGCGCGGGTGAGCTCCAGGGCGGTCTGCCAGTCGAGCCGGCCGAGCCCCTTGAGCTGCAGGTGAACGGTGAACGGCAGGTGCCGGCCGTCCTTGGCGAGGACCCCCGGCACGACCTCGACCGTGGTGGTCATCAGCCGGCGGTCCAGCGCCCGGTACGACGTACCGGGGTCGTCGCCCGCGGCGGCCAACGCGGTCATGTGCTCGTAGCGCTTGGCCGGCCAGTCCGCCAGGAACTGCCGCCCGACGGCGAGGGCGGCCCGCCTGTCGCGCATCTCCTGAGCGGCGGCGCGGCGCTGCACGACGACTGTGATGGCGCCGGCGATCGCGACGACGCCGGCGAGGACGGCCCCGACGACGACCACCCTGCGCACGCGGTCATCTCACCACGCACGGGCCGCACTAGGGTGCGGCGCATGAGCGGACCTGTGGCGGGAGCTGACCCAGCGATCGTCGGGCCCTACCTCGCGACGGCGCTCGGCGATACGGCCTGGTCCGATGCCCACGTCGTGCTGATCGCCGGCGGTAAGAGCAACCTGACCTACCGGGTCGACTCCCCCGCCGGCTCGGTGGTGCTGCGCCGGCCGCCACTGGGGTATGTGCTGCCGACGGCGCACGACATGAAGCGCGAGGCGACCGTGATGGCGGCGCTGCACGGCACCGCCGTGCCGGTGCCGGTCATCCACCATGTCTGCCTCGATCCCGAGGTCCTCGGGCAGCCGTTCTACGTGATGGAGCTGGTTGAGGGCCACATCGTCACGACGACCTTCCCTGCCGGCTACGCCAGCTCGCCGCAGGACAAGCGGATCGTCTGCGAAGGCCTGCTCGACGTGTTGGCAGCCCTGCACGCCGTTGAACCGGCGTCGGTCGGGCTGCAAGGGTTCGGCCGGCCAGAGGGGTATCTCGCCCGGCAGGTCGCGCGCTGGAGCAAGCAGTGGGACGCGACCCGCCTCGACGACCTGGGCGCGCTTGACTCCCTCGCCGCGGACCTGGCCGCCGCCGTACCGGAGTCCCGCCGGTCGGGCATCGTGCACGGTGACTATCGGCTGGACAACACCTTGCTCCACCCGACCGAGGTCGGCCGGATCAACGCCGTGCTCGACTGGGAGATGTCGACACTCGGCGACCCGTTGGCCGACGTCGGCATGCTGCTCGTCTACTGGGCACAGGCCGACGACGGGGGACTGCGCCAGGGCGGTGCGGCCGTCCCGTCGGCGACCGCCCTGCCCGGTTTCCTGACCCGGGCCGAGGTGGCGGACGGCTACGCGGCGCGCACCGGCGCCGACGTCGCGACCCTGCCCTGGTACGAGGCGTTCGGCTTCTTCAAGCTCGCCGTCGTCTGCGCCGGCATCGTCGCGCGGGTGCGCGGCGGGGCGATGGTCGGTGGCGGCTTCGAGGGCTACGAGCACCGGATCGGGCCGCTCGTCGAGCTCGGCCGAGCAACCCTGGCAGACCGCGCCCTGCACTGACACCCCCCACTTCCCGCCGCTCACTTCCCGCCGATCATGGACGTTGTGCGGCTCCGCTGAGCGTGCGGCCGCAGCACAAACACCATGATCGGCGCAGGCTCACCCGTTCGGCCGCGCCCTACTTCGCCGGCGTACCTGCAACGCCCACAGCACGAGCGGCACCTGCAGCGGCAGCCGGGCCAGCGCGAGCCACCGGGGCACCCCACCCGGATCGAGGGCCATCTGCACGTTGGCCGGGAAGACCGCCACGAACAACGCCGCCGTGGCCAGTGCGCCGCGCTCACGGGTGCGCGGCCACCCGACGGCGCCGGCGCACGCCAGCTCGACCAGACCGCTCGCGTAGGTCCAGAACCGTGGATTCGGGAGGAACGACGGGATGATCCCGTCATAGGTCCTGGGCGTGGCGAAGTGCAGCGCGCCCGCACCGCCGAGCAGCACCGCGAGCAGGTACGGCGAGATGGTGCGCAACCGGTTCACCGGCGCAGTGTCGCCTGCGGCAGGATGCGGCCATGGACAACGAGGTGCAGCTTGGGGTTTGGCAGCACTGGAAACACCCCCAACGGCCCCGGCAGTACCTCGTGCTGGGGCTCGCCCACGATGCCAACGAGGACGGCCGCGAGGTGGTCGTCTACGTCCCGCTGTACGTCGATCCGGCGCAGACCGGCCCGCGGCTCGCCGTACGCACCGTGGAGGACTTCTTGTCCTTCGTGGACCCCGCGACGGGGCATCGGGCCGTCGAGGGCGACCCAGGCACGGTCCGGCGGTTCACCTACCTCGGCCAGCGTTAGCGCCGTGCATCCTGAGTACTCGCTCTACGCCGCCGGCATCACCGCGTCGGTCATCGCGATCGGTCTCATCGTGCAGACCCTGCTCGGGCTGCGCGCCCTTGGGGTGAGCCGTGGCGTCCTGCAGCAGAAGACGGCGGCCGACGCCTCCGACGCGCAGTGGAAGCGGATCGAGTGGGCCGTCAACCTCACGCTGGCGGTCGATCCCTACGCGCAGGAGCTCGGCGTGGCTGCCCTGCGCCGCCTGTTGCAGCAGGGGGTCATCGTCGACGACGCGGACGTCACCGTGATCATCAAGGCGCTGGAGAAAGCCAAGGCGACGGTCGAGGCGTCCCTCGTCGACGAGCCGCGGTGGGCGCTCCGGGCCGGCGACGACGGGGACGGCGTCTGGGTCATGGTCGAGCGTGACGCGGACCCCCAGGCAGGATCTGGACAGGGTCCGGACGATGCTTGACAATCGAGGTATGAACACTACGAAGCGGGCGGAGAGCCTCAAGCGCCTCGAGCAGCTCCGGCGGCTGCAGAGCGAGATCCAGGACGGTCTGCGCGAGGCCCATGCGGTGCAGGAGAAGCTGACCAAACAGCCCCGGCGGCTCGCCTCCTGAAGGCCTGTCGCGACTCCCGCACCGCGAGCGCAAGGGCATGATGCGCCCATGCAGCTGCCTGTCGTGCCGCCCGTCAAGCCGATGCTCGCCAGATCCATCCCGCAGGTCCCCGAGGGCGACTATCTCTACGAGCCCAAGTGGGACGGCTTCCGGTGCATCGCCTACCGCGACGGCGACGAGGTCGAGCTCGGCAGCCGAAACACCAAGCCGATCACCCGCTATTTTCCCGAGGTGGTCGCGGCCATCAAGGCCAACCTGCCGGCCCGCTGCGTCGTCGACGGCGAGATCGTCATCGCCGGCGGCGCGGGGCTCGACTTCGAGGCGCTGCTGCAGCGGATCCACCCGGCCGACTCCCGGGTCCAGCTGCTCGCCGCGACGACCCCCGCGTCGTACGTCGTGTTCGATCTGTTGGCGATCGACGACGAATCCCTGCTGGACACGCCACAGTCGGTACGCCGGGGCAGGCTCGAGCAGGCCCTCGCGGGAGCGCGCCCACCGGTCCATCTGACGCCGGCGACCACCGACCCGGCGCTCGCCCGCGAATGGTTCGAGCTGTTCGAGGGCGCCGGGCTCGACGGCGTCGTGGCCAAGCCGCTGGGCCAGCCGTACACGCCGGACAAGCGCGTCATGCACAAGATCAAGCACACCCGGACCGCCGACTGCGTCGTCGCGGGCTATCGGCTGCACGCGTCGGGCCCGGTCGTCGGCTCGCTCGTGCTGGGCCTGTACGACGACGCCGGCGCCCTGCAGCATGTCGGTGTCGCCGCGTCGTTCCCGATGGCCCGCCGGGCCGCGCTGATCGATGAGCTCGCGCCGTACGTCACGGGCGATGCGCACCCGTGGGTCGGCGCCGGCGGCAGCGAGCGCAAGCCCGGCGGTGAGCCGTCCAGGTGGAACCGCGGCAAGGACACCTCGTTCGTGCCGCTGCGGCCCGAGTTGGTCGCCGAGGTCGGCTATGACCACATGGAGGGCAGCCGGTTCCGGCACACGGTGCAGTGGAAGCGCTGGCGGCCGGACCGCGAGCCGGAGTCCTGCACCTACGGCCAGCTCGAGCGGCCGGTCGCCTTCGACCTGGCCACGGTGCTCGGCAGTTAGCCCTGCTCGGTAGCGTCCCGGCCCGTGCCCGCCACCCTCGTCGCCGCCGGCGTCACCGTCGTCCGCGGTCCCGTCCTGGTGCTGTCGGGGGTGTCGCTGACGGTCAGCCCGCAGACCCGGCTCGGGGTGGTCGGCCCGAACGGCGCCGGCAAATCCACCCTCCTGGCGACCCTGGCCGGTCTGCTCACCCCCGACGGCGGCGCAGTGTCGCTGGCCCCGCCGACCGCGTCGGTCGGGTTGCTGCCGCAGGAGCCGGACCGCCGGCCCGGCGAGACGCTGACGGCGTTCCTCGGACGGCGCACCGGTGTCACCGCCGCACAGGCCGCCCTCGACGCGGCGACCAACGCCCTGACCGAGGGCTCCCCCGGCGCCGACGACGCCTACAGCCTGGCCCTCGAGCGCTGGCTCGACCTGGGTGGCGCCGACCTCGACGTACGCGGCGAACAGGTCTGCGACGACCTCGGCCTGACGGTCAACCTCGACGCCGAGACCACGACGCTGTCCGGCGGTGAGGCGGCCCGGGCATCGCTCGCCTCGGTGCTGCTGTCGCGCTATGACGTCTTCCTGCTCGACGAGCCGACCAATGACCTCGACTTCGCCGGCCTCGAGCAGCTCGAGCGGTTCTGCGGCTCGTTGCAGGCCGGGCTCGTGGTCGTCTCGCACGACCGGGAGTTCCTCGCCCGTACGGTCACCGCGGTGCTTGACATCGACGAGCCGTCGCGCACCGCCCGGCTGTTCAACGGTGGCTACGCCGCCTATCTCGAGGCGCGCGAGCTGGCCAGGCGACAGGCCCGGGATGCCTTTGAGGAGTACGACGACAAGCGGGCCGACCTCGTCACGCAGGCGCAGCGCCAACGCGAGCAGTCGGTGCGCGGCGCCGTCCGGGCCAAGCGCAAGGCGCCCGACAACGACCGTGCCGCGAAGGGGGCGCGGATGGAGGCGGCGACCCACTCGGCCGGTCGGGTCAAGACGATCGAGAGTCAGCTCAGGCAGCTCGACGAGGTCGAGGAACCACGCAAGCAATGGCAGCTGCAGATGTCGATCGCCGCCGCGCCCCGCTCCGGGGCGGTCGTCGCGACGCTGACCGAGGCCGTCGTCGCCCGGAACGGCTTCACCCTCGGGCCGGTCAACCTGCAGATCGGCTGGGCTGAGCGCATCGCCGTGGTCGGGCCGAACGGCGCCGGCAAGACCACGCTGCTCGGGGCCTTGCTCGGACGCGTCCCGCTGAGCGCCGGCCGGCAGTCGCTCGGGTCGGGGGTGCTGCTCGGCGAGGTCGACCAGGCCCGGCTCGCCTTCGACGGGGAGGCGACCGTCGTCGAGGTGCTGGAGCAGCAGACCACGTGGCCCGCCGGTGAGGTGCGCACCCTGCTGGCGAAGTACGGCCTGCGCGGCGACCACGTCGCCCGGGCCGCCTCGAGCCTGTCGCCAGGCGAGCGGACCCGCGCCTCGCTCGCCCTGTTGCAGGCCGTCGGTGTCAACTGCCTCGTGCTGGACGAGCCCACCAACCACCTCGACCTGCCGGCCATCGAGCAACTCGAGCAGGCGCTCGAGGCCTACGAGGGGACGCTGCTGCTGGTGTCGCACGACCGGCGGCTGCTGTCCTCGCTGCGCACGACAAGGACCTTGCGGGTCGAGGCCGGCCGGGTGCACGAGGCCTGACACGATGACCCGGTGACCGTAGTCCAGGGGCCGACCCCGCTCGACCGGCTGATCGACCTGCTCGACCTCGAGAAGATCGAAGAGGACATCTACCGGGGCAAGCAGGCCGACGAGTCGCTGCAGCGCGTCTTCGGCGGTCAGGTGGCCGGCCAGGCCCTCGTCGCAGCTGGCCGCACCGTCCCGCGGGACCGGCCGGTGCACAGCCTGCACGCCTACTTCCTGCGACCGGGCGACCCCGCCGTCCCGATCGTCTACGAGGTCGACCGGATCCGTGACGGACGCAGCTTCACCACCCGGCGGGTCGTCGCGGTCCAGCACGGCAAGGCGATCTTCCACCTGTCGGCGTCGTTCCAAGTCGTCGAGCCGGGTTTTGAGCACGCCATCGCCATGCCGGAGGTCCCCGCCCCGGAGGGGCTCACCACGCTGTCGGAGCGGATGGCGCCGTACGCCGACGAGCTCGGTGGTTGGTACACCCGGCCGCGGCCGATCGACGTCCGCTACGTCGGCGACCCGCCGCGGATCGCCCAGGAGACCGGGACGCCGGTGCAGCATTCGCGGGTCTGGATGCGCGCCGACGGGACGCTGCCGGACGACCCGCTGCTGCATGTGTGCGCGGTGACGTTCGCCTCGGACATGACGCTGCTCGACTCCACCCTGCTGGCACACGGCAAAGCCTGGGGCACCGGCGATGTCGTCGGCGCGAGCCTGGACCACGCGATGTGGTTCCACCGGCAGTTCCGGGCCGACGAGTGGTTTCTCTACGACCAGGAGTCCCCGTGGACCGGCTCCAGCCGGGGTCTGGCCCGCGGCTCGATCTACACCCAGGACGGTGCACTCGCCGCCAGCGTCGTCCAGGAAGGGCTGCTACGGATGCCACGCTGAGCTTTCGGTTCGCGTTGCGACCAGGTCGGTGCAACGGTGTCCCCTCATCGATCTTCCCGACCAAGGAGTCCCCCGTGCTCGTACAGCGCCTGCACAAAGCCGGCATCAGCAGCGACGTCCTGCAGGTCCTCGGCTTTGCCTCCATCCTGGCCAGCATCGCCACCTGGCGCACCGCCAAGGGGTCCGGCGACGCAGCACACGCCGAACGGTTCGGCATCTTCGTCGGGCTGTGGGCGCCGACCTTCTTCGTGCTCGCCGACCAGCTGGTCAACATCGAGGCCGCCGAGAAGAAGGCCTGACCGCATCCCCCTTCCCCGCCGATCATGGAGTTTGTGCGGGTCCGCCGAGCGTGTGGCGGCAGCACAGCGTCCATGATCAGCGCAGGGGGCGGTCCCTCGGGTCCGCGCCCTCGAGTTGGCCGATCTTGACGACCTCGTCGCGCCCGTCCGGGCGTGTTGCCGACCAGATCGTCAAGATCGGCCGGGCTGGAGCCGGGAGTCAGGGCTTGGGCCGGTCCTTGGCCCGAGAGGGCTGGACCCGCAGCGGCTCACCCTCCATCTTCGGGAACTGCGGCGGGTAGGGCGCCTCGCCTTCGTCCTGGCGGGCATACAGCTCGAGCAGCGGCGTCAGGTCGTGCGCCACCTCGTCGATCGCGGCGTGCACATCGCCGAGCCGGGCGAACCGGTCCCGCATCGTCCAGATGTCGAAGTCGGCGACTTCGCAGGCCGGCACCTCGTCCCAGGTGAGCGGTGCGCTCACGGTTGCGTGCGGACGGGCCCGGACGCTGTACGCCGAGGCAATGGTCTGGTCCCGAGCCATCCGGTTGAAGTCGAGGAACACCCGCTCGCCGCGCTCCTCTTTCCACCATTTCGCGGTAGCCAGCTCGGGTCTGCGGCGCTCGACCTCGCGGGCGACCGCCAGCGCGCAGTGCCGCACTTCGGTGAACGACCAGTCCGGCCGGATCCGCAGGTAGACGTGGATCCCCTTGCTGCCGGAGGTCTTCGGGAAGCTGGCCATCCCCAGCCCGTCGAAGACGTCACGCACCTCCAGGGCAACCTGCTGCACATCTGCCCAGCCCGTGCCCGGCATCGGGTCCAGGTCGATCCGGAGCTCATCCGGGTGTTCGACATCGCTGCGGCGCGACGGCCACGGATGGAAGTCGAGCGTCGACATCTGCGCCGCCCACGCCACATGGGCGATGTCGACCGGGCACAACTCGGTGGCCGACCGCCCGGACGGGAAGTGCACAGTGACCGTCTCGATCCACGGCGGCCGGCTCTGCGGAACCCTCTTGGTGTAGATCGCCTCGCCGTCTGCGCCTTCCGGATGGCGCTTGAGCACCGTCGGGCGCTCGCGCAGTCCCCGCACGACCCCGTCTGCAACCGCGAGGTAGTACTCCACCAGGTCGAGCTTGCGGCCGCGGCCCTCCGGCAACCCCGAAAAGTAGGTCCGCTCCGGATTGGTCACCTTGACGACCCGCTCGCCGGTCGGCGTCTGCACGGCGAGCTCGACGAAGGGACTGGCCACGAGCCGGACGCTACCGCCGCGCCCTGGTCATCGGCGCATCCCGGGAGGACGCTGGCAGCATGGGGACATCGCAACCGCAGTCGCGGATCCTGCTTCGTCCGGCGCGCTCAGGCGACGCCCCGGTGGACGTGCTCGTCTGCGGCCCGCAGCCAGCCGGCCAGGACGCCTCCCGGTGGGTCCCGGCAGCCGTCCTGGGCCTGCTCCTTGTCGGCACCGCGCTGGTCCGGCCGGGTACGCCGGCCGCCCGTGGCCTCGCCTTCCGGCCGGATGCGTCGGTCATCGTCCACGACGTCGAATGGTCCGGTCGGCAGGTCGACGTGCAACTGCATGTGGAGCTCCGCAACGACGGGCCGGGACCTCTCGAGGTGCTGAGCGCCCGACTGGCCCCCCCGACGTGGCAGGTCACCATCGTCGACCGACCGACTGTGGTGTCGGGCGAGGCGATCTCGTTGCAACTCGCGCGCCGCACGCGCTGCGACCTGCCGCCGGGCCGAGCCCCGGACGCCCTGCTGGTGACCGTGCGCCCCGAGGGTGGCCGCCCCCGGACCGAGCGACTGTCCCTGCAGGCCGGGGAGCGCGGTCCGGCGCTGGCCGGCGCGCTGCTCGACGTACCGGCGCAGGCCTGTCAGACGTCGTCACCGGCTCGTCAGCTGTGGCTGGAACACCTGGCCGTGGTTGCACGCTGAGACTCATATGACCACCTACCCCGTGCAGAAGACCGATGAGCAGTGGCGGGCCGAGCTGACGGCCGAGCAGTACGCCGTCCTGCGGCAGGCCGGCACCGAGCGGCCCTGGACGGGCGAGTACAACGACACCAAGACCGAGGGCGTCTACTCGTGCCGGGCCTGCGACGCCGAGCTGTTCCGCTCCGACACCAAGTTCGACTCGCACTGCGGCTGGCCCAGTTTTTACGCTCCGAGCGAGACCGACAACGTCATCCTGCGCGAGGACCTGTCGCTGGGGACCAAGCGGGTCGAGGTGCTCTGCGCCAGCTGCGGCAGCCACCTCGGGCACGTTTTCGACGACGCACCGCAGACCCCGACCGGCGACCGGTACTGCATGAACAGCGTGTCGCTCAAGCTGGTCCCCATCAGCTAGGGAAGGGCGGCGACGACCTCGGCGATCGGCTTTCGAATACCGGTGTAGAAGGGCGTCTCGAGCTTGGTGTGCAACCGGGCCCGGGACGTCCGCAGCGCCCGCAGGCAGTCCACGATCCGGTGCAACTCGTCGGCCTCGAACGCGAGCAGCCACTCGTAGTCTCCGAGGCCGAACGCCGCCACCGTGTTGGCGCGCACGTCCTCGAACTCCCGGCCCATGATGCCGTGCTCGGACAGCATGCCTTTGCGCTCGTAGTCCGGCAGTAGGTACCACTCCAGCGAGCGGTTGAACGGGTAGACGCAGGTGTACTTCTTGGGGTCCTCGCGCCGGACGTACGCCGGGATGTGGTTGCGGTTGAACTCAGCCGGCCGGTGCAGGCCGACGCTGGACCAGACCGGCAGCAGGTGGGCGCCCAGGGCGCTCTGCCGGAAGCGCGTGTAGGTCTCCTGCAGCACGTCGATGTCGGGGCAGGTCCACCAGATCATCACGTCGGCATCGGCCTTGAAACCGGCGATGTCGTAAATCCCGCGGGTGTAGACGTCCTTCTCGAGCGCCGCGTCGAGAAAGGCCTGCGCCTGCTCGGCGATCGCCGTTCGATCCTCGGGCAACGGGGTGGCTGCCTCGAAAACGGCGTACATGCAGTAGAGGATCTGGTCGTTGAGCTCGCGGGCCTTCGGCGCCTCGGGGCGGTCCTGGTCGGTCATGGCTCCAGTGTGAACCCTGCCAGCAGGGCCCGCGCGGCGTCCTGCCCGCTTTTGGCCACCGCGGGCACCCCGACCCCGTCGTACGCCGCACCGGCGACCGCCAGGCCGGCGGGGAGCGACGACCGCAAACGGGCGACCAGAGTGAGATGGCCGACGGCGTACTGCGGCAGACCACCGCCCCAGCGGGTGATGCGGCTGTCGAGCAGCCGGGGCAGCGGCCCGACTGCAAGCGCCAACTCGTCGAGCACGGCGGCGACGAGGTCAGCGTCATCGCGTTGCAGGTCGTGGTTCTCGCCGAACCGGCCGACGCTGGCGCGCACGACCGCCGGCCCGGGGCGCCCCCACTTGCGGCTGGTGAACGTCACCGCCTTGGTCGTGCGGCCCTCGACCGCCGGCACCAGATAGCCGCTGCCGCTGCCTGGCGACGGACCGTCGAGCACGAGGGTGATGATCGCGACGCTCGCGTAGTCGACGCCGCCGAGCTCCTCGACCGGCGCGTGCCCGCGCAGCAACCGGGCCGCGGGCGCCGCCGGGACGGCCAGCACGACGGCATCCGCCACGACGTACGACGGGTCCGCAGCCGAGCCGGTCACCAGGCGCCACCCGGTCGGGGTCCGTTCGAGCGACCGGACGGTCGCGCCCAACCGGACGTCGAACTGCGCGGCCAGGGCGCCCGGGAGTGCGCCGAGACCGCCTGATACGCCGGCGAAGACCGGCCCGGGGGTCGGCACTCCCCTGGCCGCCCGGGCAGCCAGGATCACACTGCGGTGCCGCGCGGCCGTCGCCGCCAGTGCCGGCAAGGTGGCCTGCAGCGACAGCAGATCGGCGTGGCCGGCGTAGACACCGCCCAGCAGCGGATCGACCAGCCGCTCGACGACCTCCCGGCCGAGCCGGCGGCCGACCAGCTCGCCGACTGAGATGTCCTGTTGCAGCGGGGTTCCCGGCAGCGCGAGGTCGATCGTCACGCGAGCAAGGCCGCCGGCCGACAGCACTTCACTGCGGGCCAGGCTGGCCAGATCGGCGGGCACCCCCAGCACCGTTCCGGTCGGCAGCGGCCGCAGCCGGCCGCGGGTCCACAGCGACGCCCCACCGGCGGTCGGGGAAACCAGCGGCAGGCCGGCGGCGGCGGCCAGGTCGGTGCCCCACGGCACCCGGCGCAGCATCGAGTCGGCACCCTCGTCGACGCGCAGCCCACCGACGTCCGAGGCCCGCACCTTGCCCCCGACCTGGCCGGCACCTTCGAGGACGACCACCCGGGCACCGGCACGGGTCAACTCCAGTGCCGCCGCGAGCCCGGCGATCCCCGCGCCGACGACGGCGACGACGGGAGCAGGCACCGGCCCAGCCTCAACAGCCCCGCAAAGCTCCACGCTGCGCAAGGTAGCCAGGTGCTGTCCTGCGTAGGGTCGCCCGGTGCGACGCGCCCCCCTGGTCCTCGCCGCGACGTCGCTCGCCGCCTTCACCGCCACGCTCGACAACACCGTGGTCGCGGTCGCCCTTCACGACGTCCAGGCCGACCTCGGCGCCGGGGTGACCGGCCTGCAGGGCGTCGTCACCGGCTACACCGTGGCCCTCGCCGCCCTGCTGCTGACCGGCGGGACACTGGCCGACGTCCTCGGGCGACGCCGGGTCCTGCTCACCGGCCTGGTCGTCTTCGCCGGGGCGTCGGCCGGCTGCGCGCTGGCCGGCTCGGTGTCATCGCTCATCACCTGGCGGGTCGTGCAAGGGGCCGGCGCCGCACTCGTCCTTCCCGGCAGCCTGGCCCTGCTCGCCGCGGCGTACGACGAGCCGGCCCGCCGCGCCCGCGCAGTCGGGATCTGGGCGGCCAGCGGCGGCCTCGCCCTGGTCGCGGGACCGATCGCAGGTGGGTTGCTCGTCGCGGCGTACAGCTGGCGGGCGGTGTTCTGGATCAACCTTCCGCTGGCTGCGCTCATCGCCGGGGTGGCGCTGACCTGCCCGGGCGGCGGACGCGAGCGCGGCCGGCGGCTCGACCTGCCCGGCTCGGTGCTGACCGCGGTGGTGCTCGGCTTCGCGACGTACGCCGTGGTGCTGGCCGGCCGGGACGGCGTCGGCGGGCCGGTCGTCGGCTGCCTTGTCGTGGCAACGGTCGCCGCCGCTGTGCTGGCCCGGGTGGAGCGGCGCAGCAGCGCGCCGGTGCTACCGCTGACGCTGCTGCGGGACCGGGATTTCACCGGGGCCTTCGCGGGGGCCTTCGCGGCGTCACTGGCAGTGTTCGTGCTCCTGGTGTTTCTCAGCCTGTTCCTGCAGCTGGTGCAGGGGCGCGGCGCGCTCCCGGCCGGGCTGCTGCTGCTGCCGCTGACCGTCGCGCTCGTGGTCACCGCACCGCTCGCCGGGCGCTGGGCGGGCCGTTTCGGTCCCCGCGCACCGGTCGTCGTCGGCCTCGGGCTGAGCGGTCTCGCGCTGCTCGGGCTCGGTGCGTTGCTGACCGTGCACGCCGCCGGGACGCTGCTGGGGACCGCCCTGGCCGTCGCCGGTGTCGGGATCGGGCTGACCACCGTCCCGGTCGTCACGGCCTCCCTCGACGCCGTCGCGACGAGCCGCAGCGGGCTCGCCTCGGCGACCGTGAGCGTGGCCCGCGAGCTCGGCGGGGTGGTCGCGGTCGCCGGGTTGGGGGCGCTGGCCGTCACCCGGCTCGGCGCCGGGTTGACCCGATCGCTGCTCCGGCTCGGGGTCGCGCCGGGCCGGACGCGGCCGCTGGTGGACGCGCTGCTCGAGGTGCGTACCGACGACGTCACCCGGCTGCTGCTGCGCGACCTCGGGCTGGACGGGGCGTTGCAGGCCCGCCTGCCGTTGCAAGCCGCGGCCGAGGCGTCGTTCACCGCGTCGACCAGGGTGGTGCTGTCCGGGGCGGGCCTGGTGCTGCTGGCGACAGCGATGATCTGCGCGGTGTTGCTCCGGCCCGCGCCGGCGCCCTGAGCCCATCGGCGCCCATCGGCGCCCATCAGACCGCAACCGGCCGGTTGCGGGCACGACGGCAGCAAAGGATCCCGTCGATCGGGCGAAAGGGGACCTGCTGAGCGCGACGGGCCGGTAGCGGCATCCGCTTCCCTGCTGTTGTGGTCGCTTGGCCACCCCCAAACCGTCGGCCCACCTGCCACCTCATGATCCACGGAAGCCGGGGCAGCTGGATGATCTTTGCGGAGGTGCCCGAGCTTCCATGGATCACCAGGTGA
>JAYTOZ010000123.1:0-9760 GCA_043747515.1 Frankiales bacterium
AGCACCTCGACATACTCACCGAGACGCTCCTCGGCCCGCTGGCTGGTGAGCTCCTCGATCAGTGTCTGGAGCCGGGCCACCCGGGCATCGACGACGTCCTGTGGCAGGTGCTCGGTGAGGTGCTCGGCCTCGGTGCCGTCCTCGTCGGAGTAGCCGAAGACCCCGACCGCGTCGAGCCGGGCGGCCAGCAGGAAGCGCTCCAGCTCGGCGACATCTCCCTCGGTCTCGCCAGGAAATCCGACGATGACGTTGCTGCGGACCCCGGCGTACGGGCTGACCGACCGGATCTGGGCAAGCAGGTCCAGGAAGCGGTCGGTGTCGCCGAACCGGCGCATCCGGCGCAGCACGGTGGCGGAGGCGTGCTGGAAGCTCATGTCGAAATAGGCCGCGACGCCGGGTGTGCCGGTGAGCGCCTGGACGAGTGAGGGTCGCATCTCGGCCGGCTGCAGATAGGACAGCCGCACCCGCTCGATGCCGTCGACCTCGACCAAGGCCGGCAGCAGCGATTCGAGCAACCGTAGATCGCCGAGATCTTTGCCGTACGACGTGCTGTTCTCGCTCACCAGCACCAACTCGCGGACCCCGTGCTCGGCGAGCCACCTGGCCTCGGCCAGGACGTCGGCGGGACGGCGGGACACAAAAGCGCCCCGGAAGCTTGGGATTGCGCAGAAGGCGCACCGTCGATCGCAGCCGGACGCCAGCTTCAGTGGGGCGACCGGGCTGTCGTCGAGCCGACGGCGCATGACGACCGGGCCACCGGCGTGCCCCGGGATACCGATGTCGAGCGCGCCGGGCTCGACGCTGGCGGCGCGCTGGACCGGGCTGATCGGCAGCAGCTTGCGGCGGTCGCCCGGGGTGTGGCTCGGCACGGCTACACCGTCGACGACGGACTGCAGATGCTCAGCGAGGTCGGCGTAGGCGTCGAACCCGAGGACCGCGTCGGCCTCGGGAAGCTGGGCCGCGAGCTCGGTGCCGTACCGCTCGGCGAGGCAACCGACGGCCACCACCTTCGCGCCGGTGTCGGCGGCGGCCAGCAAGGTATCGATGCTGTCCTTCTTGGCCGACTCCACGAAGCCACAAGTGTTGACGAGATACACATCCGGCGTGTCGGCCCGGCCCTCGGGGTCCTCAACGAGGTCCCAGCCGGCGGCATCGAGCCGACCGGCGAGCTCCTCGGAGTCGACCTCGTTGCGGGCGCACCCGAGGGTGACGAGGGCGATGCGGCGGCCGGTCACCTGGCTGAGCCTACCGGCGGCTCAGGCCGGGGCGAGACCACTCGCGGTGCAGGCGAACCGCCGGACGGCGCCCGAGCTGCCCGCCGCGCCGCTGCCCCGACCACCGCAGTTGAGGTTGACGGCCGAGGCGTTGCCGACCACCACCCGCAGCCGACTCGCATCGGAGAAGTCCTTGTACTGCCCGTCGTGCAGGACGCCCTCGAACAGGGTGCCGGTCTCGTTGCGGACACTGACCCAGGACTGGCCACCGATCACCCGCACGCGCAGTTGGACGCCCGTCGTCGGTGGCCGCTTGGCGGTCAGCCCCGGGTCGACCGGTGGTGGCGGTGTAGGCCTGATCGCGGTCCGGGGGCCGGGGGTCGCGGTCGGCTGGACGGCGCCCGACAGACCCTCGACCGACTGGGGCTGTTTGGCGGCGGGGCCCTTCACGAACGCGATGGCAAGGACGATGACGAGCGCGCCCAACGCGCCGCCGACCGCCACCCCCCAGCGCGGGCCGCGGCGCTCGGTCGAGGTGACGGCCTGCGCACCGAAGACGCTGCCGGTGCTGCCGACCTGGATCGGCCGGGTGGTGCTCGCCGGCTCCGAGACCACCGGCGCCCGACCGGTCACGTCGTCGAAGCGGGCCACCAGGGGCGCGGGATCGACCCCGATGGCGGTGGCAATGGCCCGCAGATGCCCCCTGGCGTAGATCGCGGCACCGGAGGACTCGAACCGGTCGGCCTCCAGGTCGCGGATCAGCGTCGGCCGGATCCGGGTCCATTCGCTGACCTGCTCGACGGTGCGGCCCGACGCCTCGCGGGCAGCGCGCAGGGACGCACCGAGGCTGGCCTCGACACCTGGGTCAGGCACGGCGTCGGCGGGCGGGTCCACGGGCACAGGCTGCGCCTTCCCGAGCAGAAGGGCTGGAAACCTCCATGTTAGATCCGTCATCGGTCTGCCACCAAGCCACATCAGGCTCCACCTCAGGTTGAGCCGGGCCCCTCACCCCGACCGCCGTGGCGTCGCAAACCGGCCGGGCCGGTCCGCAGGTCCAGATGCATCAGGACCTGGTCGAAGCGCTCGTCACCCACCGCGATCAGATCGGGGCGTCGTCCGGTCACGACGAAGCCGAATGCGGCGTAGACCCGCATCGCACCGTGGTTGTTGCCGCGGCACTCCAGGGTGAGCATCTCGATGCCTGCCGCCCGCGCGTCACCGACCAGCGCCTCGACGACGGCTTGCCCGACGCCACTGCCCCGGGCCTGCGGATGGGTCATCACCTTGATCACCTCAGCCGCCTGTCGCATCGGGGCCACGCCGTGGCGGCGCCAGGCCCCGCAGCCGACCAGCACCCCGGATCCGTCGTAGCAGGCGACCAGTCGCGCACCGTCACCCAGGAGGCCATCGAGCCAGGCGGAGACCTCGCACGGCGGCGGCACCTCCATCCAGCCGACCGCCCCCCCGGTCCCGGCCACCGCCTGCACCAGCCGCAGGATCCCGGCGCGTACCCCCGTGTCCGGCGGGCCGTCGATCCAGCGCAGCAGCACGCGGCGCACCCTATGGGCACAGGTCCGATAACCCAGACCCACTGGTGCGACGTGGGCTCACAGCGCCGCCCCGAGCCCGCCAGCCCCAATAGTCAATGATCCACGGACGCTCGGGGACCTTCACAAAGATCACCGTGGTCTCCGAACTTCGGACACGACCCCCAGTCGGGGGACCGCACCGACGTTCAGGCGTGCGCGAGGACGAACTGCCGGATGCGGGCCCAGGCCTGGTCGGCGGCGGCGGCGTGCTCGTCGTAGGACCGGTCGAAAAACGAGTGCGGCGCGCCCTCGAACACGACGAACTCCGCCGGAACCGGTGCGGCGTCGGCCAACGCGCGGGTGTCCTCGACCGGGATGTGGGCATCGGCGCCGGCGACCAGCATCAGCAGGGGCGCCTGCATCCGCTCGACGACCTCGAGGGCGGATTGCGGACGACCGTAGAAGCCGATGCAGCCCGCGAGGCCAGGGGTGTCGGCGGACTGCCGCCAGGAATAGCCGCCGCCGAAGCAGAAGCCGACCGTGAACACCGAGGTGGCGCCGGCTTCGCGCAGATGAGCGACGGCCGCGGCGATGTCAGCGGCGACTCCCTCGGGGCTGGTCTGCTGCACGTGCGGCATGAACGCGAACGCATCCGTGCGGTCGGCCGTGTCGGCGGTCCGACCGAAGTAGTCGATGGCGACCGCGTCGACGCCGACCTCGGCGAATCGCACGGCGAGGTCCTTGTAGAACTCGTGCAGCCCGCGTACGTCGGGCAGGACCACGATCGATGCCCCGGTCGGTTCGGCGGCGCGCGCCTCGAAGGCAAGCAGCGCATTGCCGTCGGCTGCGGTCAACTCGAGCTCGGTCGACGAGCGGGCAGCGCCTGCTCCAGGGGCGGACGGGGGGCGGCTGTCGTCGCTGTGGCACATGGCCAGGACCCTAGATCAAGCCCCGCCGCGCAACACGACGAGCACGCTGTCGACCTCGTCGGGGCGGATCAGCACGTCGCGCGCTTTCGAGCCCTCGGTCGGGCCGACGATCCCCCGGCTCTCCATCAGGTCCATCAGCCGGCCGGCCTTGGCAAAGCCGACGCGCAGCTTGCGTTGCAGCATCGACGTCGAGCCGAACTGGGTGCTGACGACCAGCTCGACGGCCTGGCAGAGCAACTCGAGGTCGTCGCCGATCTCACCGTCGACCTCGCGTTCCTTGATCGGTGCGACGACGATGTCCTCACGAAACGCCGGCTGTCGCTGCTCCTTGCAGAACGCGACGACAGCCGCAACCTCGGCGTCGGAGACGTAGGCCCCCTGCACCCGGATCGGCTTGCTCGCCCCCATCGGCAGAAACAGCGAATCGCCTTTGCCGATGAGCTTCTCGGCACCGGGCTGGTCGAGGATGACCTTGGAGTCGGTGCCCGACGACGTGGCGAAAGCGAGCCGCGACGGGACGTTGGCTTTGATGAGGCCGGTGACGACGTCGACCGACGGTCGCTGCGTGGCCAGCACCAGGTGGATGCCGGCGGCCCGGGCGAGCTGGGTGATCCGCACGATCGCATCCTCGACGTCACGGGGCGCGACCATCATCAGGTCGGCCAACTCGTCGATGATCACCATCAGGTACGGGTAGGGCTTGTAGACCCGCTCACTGCCCGGGGGCGCGGTCAGCCGCCCGTCGCGAACCGCCGTGTTGAAGTCATCGACATGCCGGAAGCCGCTGGCCGCCAGATCGTCGTACCGCATGTCCATCTCGCGGACGACCCACTGCAGCGCCTCGGCGGCCTTCTTGGGGTTGGTGATGATCGGCGTGATCAGGTGCGGGACGCCCTCGAACGCGGTGAGCTCCACCCGCTTCGGGTCGACCAGGATGAGCCGGACCTCATCGGGGGTCGCCCGGGTGAGGATGCTGACAAGCAGGGTGTTGATGCATGTCGACTTGCCGGCGCCGGTCGCCCCGGCGATGAGGATGTGCGGCGTCTTGGCGATGTTGGCCATGACGAAGCCGCCTTCGATGTCCTTGCCGAGCGCCACCAACATCGGATGGTGGTCGCTCGTGGCGGCCGCACTGCGCAGGACGTCGCCGATGCTGACGTTTTCCCTGTCTGTGTTGGGGATCTCGATGCCGACGGCGCTCTTACCAGGAATCGGGCTGATGATCCGCACGTCCTGACTCTTGACCGCGTAGGCGATGTTGCGCTGCAGCTGGATGATCCGCTCGACCTTGACCGCCGGGCCGAGCTCCACCTCGTAGCGCGTCACGGTCGGGCCGCGACTGAAGCCGGTCACCGATGCGTCGACCTGGAAGTCGTTCAGCACCTGCGTCAGCGCCGCGATCACCTCGTCGTTGGCGGCGCTGCGCTTCTTGGGCGGGGTGCCGGTGGCGAGCAGATCGGCTGGTGGCAGGGCGTAGTCACCCTTGAGCACGAGCTGCTCGGCCTTGGCCGGTGCAGCCGTGTGCACCGGGGGGACGGGCTCGTCCCGCACCACCGGTGAGACATCTTCCGGCGCGGCCTGCTCCATCGTCGCCACGCGGCGCCGTGGCCGGGTGCGAGCAAGCGGTTCGATCTCGGGCTCGGGGGCCGGGGTCGGCTTCGGCCGCAGCAGCAGGGTGTCTCGTAACAGCGCCAGCCGCTGGGGAAGCTGGTGCACGGGCGTCGCGGTGACGACCAGCAGCCCGAACACCGCAAGCAGCAGCAGCACGGGTACGGCGACCCAGGGCGTCAGCGCCGTCCGCAGCGGCTCGCCGAGCAGGAACCCGACGACCCCGCCCTTGTCACTGCGGGCCAGCTGTCCGCGTACGACGTGCAGCACGCCGAGCCCGCCGACGGACAGCGAGGACCAGCCGACGAGCAGCCGGCCGCGGCCGCCCTTGCTGACCGGGTGCCGGAGCACCCGCCAGGCGCCGAGGGCGAGCACCGGCGGGAGCAGCAGCGCGCCGCGGCCGAGCAGGGCGGTGAGCAGGCCGGCGACGGCGTCGCCGGCCGCACCGGCGTGCCACCAGGCGCCGGTCGCGGCGACGAGCGCCAGCGCGAGCAGGAGTAGCCCCCGGCCGTCCCGGCGATGGGCCGGGTCGAGATCGCGTGCCCCACCGGTCGCCGCGCGGGTGGCGCCGCCGACCCCTTGCGCCAGGAGCCGGAAGGTTCGGCCGACCAGATGCCCGAGGCCGGCCAGCAGCGGGTTGGGGCCGCGTCGGGTCGGCGGGCGTCGCCTGGCCCGGGCTTGGCTCGGCCTCGAGCGGGACACCGCCGCGGTCGAACGCTTCCGGGCCGGCGCCTTGCCCGCTGCCGGACGTGCGCCTCCGCTGCGTGGGCGGGGTGCGGTGGTCGTCCGGGAAGCCATGGTCCGGACGCTACCGGTGCAGTACCACCAGTCACACGTGTCCCACCCGCGACACGCCGACCCAAGGTGACTGCTCCGGGCCATCGCGTGCCATGCCGGCCGCACGACACCGGCGTACCGCTGCCCGCCGATCATGGAGGTTGTGCCGCCACGGCACGCTCAGCGCCACCGCACACTGTCCATGATCGGCGGGGAAGGGGGCGGGTCAGACCTCCAGGACCACCGGGATGATCATCGGGCGGCGGCGGTAGGTGTCGCTGACCCAACGGCCCAGCGCCCGGCGGATCTGCTGGCCGAGCTGGTGGGTGTCGGCGACGCCCTCGGCTGCGGCCCGGTCCAGCTCGGCTTCGAGCAACGGCAGAACAGCGTCGAAGGCAGCCGGGTCGTCGCTGAACCCCCGGGCGGCGATCTGCGGCGCCCCGACGACCTTGCCGGTCATCGAGTCGACGGCGATGGTGACCGAGATGAAGCCCTCCTCGCCGAGGATGCGCCGGTCCTTCAGGGTGGGCTCGCCGACATCGCCGACCTCCATGCCGTCGACGTAGACGTAGCCGCAGGGCACCGCACCCACGATCGTGGCCTTGCCGTCGACGAGGTCGACGACGACGCCGTCCTCGGCCAGCACGACCCGCTCGATCGGGACCCCGGTCGCGACCGCGAGCGCGGCGTGCGCCCGCAGATGGCGCCACTCGCCGTGCACCGGCATGACGTTGGACGGCTTGGTGGCATTGAGCAGGTAGAGCAGCTCACCGGCCGGTGCGTGCCCCGAGACGTGCACCTTCGCGACGCCCTTGTGGACGACCCGGGCGCCCCAGCGGGACAGCCCGTTGATGACGCGGTAGACGGCGTTCTCGTTGCCCGGGATCAGTGAGGACGCGAGCACCACCGTGTCCTGGGCCTGGATGCGGATCTGGTGGTGCGAGCGGTTGGCCATCCGGGACAGCGCAGAAAGGGGTTCGCCCTGCGAGCCGGTTGAGACCAGGACGATCCGGTTGTCCGGCAGGTGCTCGACGTCCTTCATGTCGACGACCAGGCCCGGCGGGACGCGCAGCAGCCCCAGGTCACGGGCGACCCCCATGTTGCGGACCATCGAGCGGCCGACGAAGACGACGTTGCGCTTGTGCACCTCGGCGGCGTCGAGGACCTGCTGCACGCGGTGCACGTGCGAGGCGAAGCAGGCCACGATCACCCGCTTGGTCGCGGTGCGCATGACCTCCTCGATGACCGGGCCGATCTCCCGCTCGGGCGTCACGAAGCCGGGCACTTCGGCGTTGGTGGAGTCCGACAGCAGCAGGTCGATCCCGTCGGCGCCGAGCCGGGCGAAGCCGCCGAGGTCGGTCAGCCGGCCGTCCAGCGGTAGCTGGTCCATCTTGAAGTCACCGGTGTGCAGGACGACCCCGGCGGCGGTGCGGATCGCGACCGCGAGGGCGTCGGGGATCGAGTGGTTGACCGCGAAGAACTCAAGGCCGAACGGCCCGGCCTGCAGGTGCTCGCCCTCGACCACCTGCTGGGTGATCGGCACGAGGCGGTGCTCGCGCAGCTTGGCCTCGAGTAGCGCGAGGGTGAACCGGCTGCCGAGGATGCGCAGGTCGCGCTTCTCGCGCAGCAGGTAGGGCAGCGCACCGATGTGGTCCTCGTGGCCGTGCGTGAGGACCACTGCGTCGACGTCGTCCAGTCGGTCCCGGATGTAGCTGAAATCCGGCAGGATCAAGTCGATGCCCGGCTGCTCGTTCTCGGGGAACAGCACCCCGCAGTCGACGATGAGCAGCCGCCCGGCGTGTTCGAACACGGTCATGTTGCGACCGATCTCGCCGAGCCCCCCGAGGGCGACGACCCGCAGGCCACCGACCGGGAGCGGAGGCGGTGGCGTCATGCCGGGATGCGGGTGGCTCATGCGAGCGCCAGCCCGGCGTCGGTCAGGTCCTGTTGCAGCACGGCAATCTGCTCCTCGGTGGCATCGACGAGCGGCATCCGCACCGGACCGACCGGGAAGCCGAGCAACCCGAGTGCGGCCTTGCTGAGGATCACGCCCTGGGTGCGGAACAACCCGACGTACAAGGGCTGTAGCCGCAGGTTGACATCCCGTGCACGGACGACATCGCCCGCGTCGTAGGCCTGCACCAACTCGACGAGCAGTGGTGTCGCGACATGGCTGACGACACTCACGAAGCCGACTGCGCCGAGTGCGAGCAACGGCAAGTTGAGCACGTCATCACCGGAGTAGACGGCCAATTCGGAGCCGGCCAGCACCTGGGAGGTCGCCGCAAGGTCGTTCTTGGCGTCCTTGAGAGCGACGACCTGCGGGTGCCGGGACAACTCCAGGATGGTCACTGTGCTGAGCGCGACACCGGTGCGGCCCGGGATGTCGTACAGCATCATGGGTAGAGCAGTGCTCTCGGCGATCGCGACGGTGTGCGCGATGATGCCGGCCTGCGAGGGCTTGGAATAGTACGGCGTCACCGCGAGCAGGCCTGCTGCGCCGGCTTTCTCGGCGTCACGGGCCAGCTCGACGGAGTGTGCGGTGTCGTTGGTGCCGACGCCGGCCAGGACGTGCACCCGGTCGCCGACCGCGTCGACGACGGCGCGCAGCAGGTCCTGCTTCTCCTCGCGCGAGGTCGTCGGCGACTCACCGGTCGTGCCCGAGATCACCAGGCCGTCGTTGCCCTGCGAGACGAGCCGGTCGGCGAGGGCCGCAGCCCGGTCGAGGTCGAGCGAGCCGTCGGCGGCAAAGGGCGTGACCATGGCGGTCAGCACCCGGCCGAACGGCGCTGACCGCGAGAGCATGGCCCTCAGGCTACCCGCCGGGGACCGGACGGCCCGGCAGGCGCGGCCGTCAGCCCTCCCCGGCGAGCGGGCTCGAGGCGACTTCGGTGCCGTCACCGAGCGGGGTGATCGCGAAATCGGCGAACACGTTCGGCGCGACCCGCTGCAGCTCGCGCAGCATCGCAATGGCCAGCTCACGGATCTCGACGTCGGCGTGCTCGCTGGCCCGCATCGCCACGAAGTGCCGCATCGCCCGGTAGTTGCCGGTGACGACGATCCGGGTCTCGGTCGCGTTCGGCAGCACCGCTCGGGCCGCCTGCCGGGCCTGCTTGCGCCGGGCCGTGACGTTCTCGACGTCGGCGAACTTTTTCTCAAGCCCCTCGAGCAACCGGGTGTAGCTGCCCAGGGCGGCCTCGGCGGCTTCGAGGAATATCGCGTGTAACTCGGGGTCGTCGGCGATCACGCCAGGCTCGACCATCGCGGCGTCCCGCTCGGGGACGTAGCGCTGCGAGAGCTGGCTGTAGGAGAAGTGCCGGTGCCGGATCAGCTCGTGGGTGAGGCTCCGCGACACCCCGGACAGGTAGAACGTCACCGAGCCGTGCTCGAGCACCGACAGGTGACCGACCTCCAGGATGTGCGCGAGGTAGCCGGCGTTGGTGGCGGTCGACGGATTGGGCTTGCTCCAGCTCTGGTAGCAGGCCCGGCCGGCGAATTCCGCCAGCGCCTGACCGCCGTCGACATCGGTTTCCCACGGCACATCGGCGGGCGCCTCGAAGTGGGTGTAGCCGATGACCTGGACCGTGAGCGGCGCGAGCGAGGGCACTGGAGTTCTCCGTACGACGGGTGCTGGCCCTCTGCGGCGGGGGAAGCCGGGCCGGTGCCAGCCTAGCGGCGGCGACGGTCGCCCGGGCTCGTGCTG
>JAYTOZ010000124.1:0-5146 GCA_043747515.1 Frankiales bacterium
GCCGCGCCGGTGCCTACCGCGCCATGGGCGATGAGCTGGTCCGCACCGGCGGTGATCGAGCTGAACGTCGTCCACGCCCCACAGAACCCGGCGCCGAGCAGCGGGCGCAGGTAGGTGGTCGGCGGCAGTGCATCACTGGTCAGGACCAGCAAGACGGCGAGCGCGAAGGCTCCGCTGGTGTTGATGACCAGGGTCGCCCAGGGAAAGGCGCGCGCCGGTGTCGTCCAGGAGGTGGTGAGCTCGTACCGGGCGAGCCCGCCGACGCAGCCGCCGATGAAGACGGCCGCGAGGACCCCGAGTGACAGCCGCGGCAGTCGTGGGTGTCTCGCCTGGTCGACCGGTCCGCCGACCGCGAGCCTTGCGGTCCGGACCGGCCGCTGCGCCTGCTGCCCATCCGCCCGAAGCGGCTCGGTCACAGTCCAGCCTCCTCGGCGCGGCGCCCGGTTGGGCCGCTCGTCGGCTCATGATCCTGCGGCATCCAATGAATCGCCGCACCGCCCGGCCCTCCCCACAGCTCCAGGCGTGCCGTCCGGGTGTGCCCCGCCCGGGTGCGCGGGCCCCGGGTGTGCAGTCACCCAGCTTTCTCGTCCTCCGGGCACGCGGACCGCTGGCCGACCTCGGCGTGGCTGCCGTCGGCGTCGACCGCCGCGACCTCCCGCAACGCCAGCCCTCCCACCGTCGAGACGGCCCGGAGCAGCGCGGCGCACACCCGTGGGTCCCCGGTCGGCCCGAGCGGGCCCAGCGCGTGCAGTGCGTCGTACAGGGCGGTGACCTGGGTCGGGACAACTCGATGAGCACAGCAGTCGGGATGCCGTGGCAAGGGCTGTGGACGACGAGAACCGCTGTCCTGACCACTTTCTGGACGACGGCGCGAAGCGGACTGAGCTCGCCTGCCGGCCGAGCCTGGCCGGGGAAGGACCTTCCCGCCGCACGAGGCAGACGAGGCGCAAGAAGCCCTACCGGGTGGGCCGGGGCCTGGCGGCCCGTACCGCCTCAGCCATCGCCAACTCGCCGCGCGCCCGTAGCCCCACGATGACACCGTCGATGTCGGCTCCCGGCCGGTTCTGGCTGAGCTTGGTCTTGGCCTCGATCCGGCTGATCACGACCTCGATCCCGACGATGGCGCGCAGCTGCCCGGCGACAAACGCCGGTGGCGCGTCGTCCACGGACCATGGACGCGGGCTGTCGGCTTCGTGTCGCTCGGTCAGCCGGCGGACCAGCGCCTCGACCCAGACGGGATCGTCATGGACGACGAGCCGGCCGTAGACGTGTGCGGTGACGTAGTTCCAGGTCGGTACGACGCGGCCGTGCTCGGCCTTGCTGGGGTAGAAGGTTGGGGAGACATAGGCGTCCGAGCCACGGACGATGACCAGCGCGTCGCCGAGCGCGGCCGCCCGCCACTGGTCGTTGTTGCGGGCCAGGTGCCCGAGCAGGCTGCCATTCGCGCCGATGTCTGCGTCGTACACGAAGGGCAGCAGCGTCGCGAGCAACCCCGACGGCGTGGTCGTGATGAGGTCCGCCGCACCGTGGTTGGTCAGCAGCTCGCGGACCGCGGCATCGGCGGCCGCGAAGTGTTCGGGGATGTACATCAGGCCGCCAATCGGGCGGAAGACACATACCTTCCGGGGCGCGATGATAACTGCTCCACGACATGCATCTCCTGGCGGACCGGTCATCCGGTCAGCGCTACCGTCGAGGGGGGGTCATCGCGTGCAGGAGGTCGTGGGTGCGAACGCTGGTCCTGCTCGTTGCAGCCGTCCTGGCCGCAACCGCCCTGGTGACCCGTCCCACCCACGATGCGCCCGTCACGGTTCGCGAGACGCTGGTCCAGCCGCAGGTCGAGGCACCGCCCGCCCCGCCGCCGACACCCTGTCGGCGAGCCCGACCCGTCCGCGCCGGCCGGACCCGGGTGCTCCAGGTGCCGTCCGGGGACGCGGACCGGGAAGATCGGGCCGTCTGGACCTACACGCCTGACGTCGCGGACGCCAGCTGCCTGCCGGTGCTGTACTTCCTGCACGGGTTACCCGGATCGTCGTCCGACCTGGCCCGGCTCGGCCTGGCGCGGCAGCTCGACGCAATCCTGCGGACCGGACAGGTTCCGCCATTTGTCCTGGCTGCACCGGACGGCAACGCCACCGGGATCGACGACCCCGAGTGGGCTGACTCACGCGATGGCGCACTCCGCCTCGAGCGCTTCGTCACCGAAGCGTTGCCGCGTGCCGTGGAGGGCAATTATCCCCGGCCCCGCGCATTGCGGGCGCTCGCCGGGTTCTCAATGGGTGGTTACGGCGCGATGAACCTCGCTCTTCGTCATCCATCTCTCTACGGCCAGGTCGCCTCGCTCGCGGGGTATTTCAAGGTCGACGACCCGTCCGGGGTGTTCGGCGGGGATGCCGCGACGCGCACCGCCAACAGCCCGGACCATCGGATCGCGGCGGCGCAGGGCATGCGGGTGCTGTTGAGCGAAGGCGACCACGACGACGAGCCGGTGGTCGTGGGGGAGGCGCAGCGCTTCGCCGGACTGCTGCGCGAATCCGGCGTACAACCGTCGGTGCGGATACCGGACGCAGGCCACGACCTGGGCTATCTCCGCCGGGAGCTGCCCGCGCTCGTGGCATTTCTGACCATTGGCTGGTCTGCGACGCCGGCCGTGGCACCCTCGCCAGATGGGCCTCGGTGGAGCAACTGACGACGACCTGGAATGGTTCGATCTGTCCCTCGAGCCGGCGCTGCCCCTGCTGCCGGCCGGGGCCGGGCCGCTCGCTGAGGCGATGCAGGCGTGGGCGGCCGACAACCTGGCGTGGGAGCCGGCCGGCGGACGGCGGGTCCTGCTCGTCGATCTTGACAACATCCGGGCCGACATGGCCACGTTGAGCGGGCGACTGGCCCTGCTGGCGGTCCTTGCGGCCGGCGCCGACCACGTCGTGCTCGCCGGCCAGGACGGCGCGGTCGCCCGCAGCCGGCCCTGGTTGGGCGTGATGGGTCCGACTGCCTACGCCGTTCCGGCCGGCCGAAACGAGGCCGACTACCTGCTGCTCGACGAGGCGACGGCTCTCGTCTCGGGCCGCCCAGCGCAATTCTTTGTGGCCAGCAACGACGGGATCTTTGCCCGCCTGGCCGGCCTCGGCCCGCTCACCCTGCTGAGCCCGCGGATCGACGACCTCAGCGCCCGGTTGTTCGAGGTCGCCCAGACCGTGGTCGATCTCGCCGCCCTCGAGGACGAGCTTCGGGTGGCCCTCGACGGATAACGGTCACCCGAGCAGTTCGAGCACGACGACGCTCTCACCGTCGGTTTCGACCTTGCCGTCGCCGTAGACAAAGCCCGTCTCGCTGGCGAGCAGGGCGGCCACCGGCGTGCCGGGCACGGGAACCGTCTGCCGCTCCTGCCGCAGGTTGCAGGCGACAGCCACCCTGCCTCGGCGTACGACGAGCCAGCGGGCCTGTTCGTCGTAGGTGACCTCGACCCGGTCCCGCCGCCCGTCGCTGAGGTCGAGTCGGCTCCGACGCAGGGCGATCAGGTCACGGGTCCAGGCCAGCAGGGCCTGCTCCCGCTCGCCGTCGAGCTCCGACCAGTCCACCTTGGAGGCCTCGAAGCTGGACCACTCCTGCGGATCGGGGATGTCCTCGGTCGCCCAGCCGTGCGATCCGAACTCGGCCCGCCGACCCCTCTCGACCGCCTCACCGAGATCGGCCTCGTGGTCTGAGAAGAACTGCCACGGGGTGCGTGCCCCCCACTCCTCGCCCATGAACAACATCGGGGTGCAGGGTGACGTCAACACCAGGGCCGCGCCGACCTTGAGGAGGCCGTCGGACAGCGTCGATGCGATCCGATCACCGGTGGCGCGGTTGCCGATCTGGTCGTGGTCCTGCAGATAGACCACGAACCGCGAACCGGGCAGTGCAGGTGGCACCGGCCGGCCGTGTGCCCGGTCACGGAAACTCGACCAGCCGCCGTCATGGACAAAGACGTCGGCGAGCGCTTTGGCGAGCACCGAGAGTCTACCGAAATCACCGTAGTAGCCGGCGGTCTCGCCGGTCAGGTTGCTGTGCAGGGCGTGGTGCACGTCGTCGGCCCACTGCGCGTCGAGGCCCTCACCGCCGGCCTCCCGGGCGGTGACGAGTCGACTGTCGTTCAGATCGCTCTCGGCGATCAGGAACAGCGGCTTGCGGAGCTGCGCGGCCAGCCCGGCGACCTCGACCGACAACTCCTCCAGCAGGTGGGTGGCCCGCTCGTCGATGAGGGCATGCACGGCGTCGAGCCGGAGTCCATCGATGTGGTAGTCCCGCAGCCACATTGCGGCGTTGTCGAGGACGAAGCGCCGCACCTCGTCGCTCCCGGCCCGGTCCAGGTTGATGGCCGGCCCCCACGGGGTCGTGTGGGCCACAGTGAGGTAGGGCCCGAACTCCGGCAGGTAGTCGCCGGCCGGCCCGAGATGGTTGTAGACGACGTCCATCACGACGCCGAGCCCCCGCCCGTGGCAGGCGTTCACGAAGCGCTTGAGGCCGTCCGGTCCGCCATACGCCTCGTGTACGGCGAACCACGCCACCCCGTCGTAGCCCCAGCCGCGCTCACCGGCGAAGGCGTTGCAGGGCAGCAGCTCGACGGCATCGATCCCGAGCTGGACGAGATGGTCGAGCCGCTCGATCGCCGCGTCGAATGTCCCGGCTGAGGTGAACGTGCCGATGTGCAGCTCGTAGAGCACCGCCCCGGGCAGCGCGAGCCCGCGCCACGGGGTGTCAGACCACGGGTAGGCGTCGTGGTCGACCAACCGCGAAGGCCCGTGCACACCGGATGGCTGCCATCCACTGCGCGGGTCGGGACGGGGCTCGGCACCATCGAGGGAAAAGGCGTAGTCCGGTCCGCCGTCCGACACGTCGGCGCTCCACCAGCCGGCCTCGTCGCGGCTCATCGGGTGCCGGGTCTGCCCCAGCACCAGCTCGACCCGCGTGGGCTTGGGAGCCCAGACCCTGTACGTCGTCATGCCTCCACCCTGCCCGATCGCGCTCCGGCCACCCCGGCGATGAGCAGCGCGACCGGGAACGCCTCGAACAGGTCAGCGAGCCGCACCCGCCCGGACCGTTCGGCCCCGGTGACAGCATCGGCCCAGTTGCCCGGGGGCAGCGTCACCGCGTCCGCGTCGGACCA
>JAYTOZ010000125.1:0-3371 GCA_043747515.1 Frankiales bacterium
GTCGAGGACGCCGTCGAGGCCGCGCTCGACCGGGCGAGCACTGGAGGTGGGCGCGCGACCCGCACCGCTGACGCCGTCGTCGGCGACGTCGCGCAGGCCACCCGGGCGGGTGTGCGGGCGGCCGAGAAGGCGACCAAAGGGCCAACGCCCGCACTCGTCCCGGACGAGACGGCGGGCAAGGGCGTGCCTACTCCGAAGGCCACCCAGCCCGACGCGACCCGGGTCGACACGGCCGCCAGCCCGGCCGTCGTCGCGGTAGTCGAGCAGGTCGTCGAAGCCAGCGCGCTCAGCATCGATCACGACACGCACGCGGATCTGCCGCTGGAGGACTACGACCACCTGACGCTGGGCTCCCTGCGTGGACGCCTCCGTAGCCTCGACGTCGACCAACTGGTCCGGCTGCGCAGCTACGAGAAAGCCCACGCGAACCGGCTTCCCGTGGTGACCATGCTCGACAACCGGATCGCCAAGCTGGCGACCGACGCCGCGGCTGCGCCGTCATCGGGCGGCCCGGTGCCCCCGCCTGCCAAGCCCTCGGCCGGCGGCAAGGTCGGCGGTGCCGCTGCCGCGAGCAAGCGCGCCCCGCGGACCAAGGTCCGCACGACCTGACCAGGGCTCAGCAACCGGCCCTGGCGGTGCCCCAACCGACGTCCCCAGGAGCGTCGGAAGGTTGGGCCACCTCGCCAGGCTCATTCCAGTTCCCCGCCTTCCGTGGATCACCGTGGGTGCGCGCACTCACCCTTCGCAACTTGCCCGAACGACCACAGCAGCAGGCAAGCGGGACGTCGCCGGGCGCTCCCACGCTCACCGGATCACTGTGCACGACACACGACCCCGCTTCCCTGCTGTTCTGGTCGCGTACGCCGGGGCAGTGGCTCACCTCGCTCCGGCCTGACGGTGGCTAATCTCGCCGCCATGGCCGAGCCGAGCACCGCTGAGGCGCCGATCCCGGTGCGTACCGTGGCCCGGCATCTCGGCGAGTGGATCAGCCGCCTCGGCCGGGTGTGGGTCGAGGGGCAGGTCACCGAGCTCAACCGGGGCAGGGGCACCGTCTACCTGACCCTGCGGGACCCGGTGGCGGACGTGTCGCTGCGGGTGACCTGCCGCGCCGCAGTGTGCGACGCCGTCCTACCGCCGCTCCAGGAGGGCGCCCGGGTGGTGGTGCACGCCAAGGCCGAGCTCTACCTGGCCAGAGGGACGCTGTCGCTCAACGCGTTCGAGATCCGCCCGGTCGGGGTCGGCGAGTTGCTTGCGCGGATCGAGCGGCTCAAGGTGCTGCTCGGCCAGGAGGGGTTGTTCGCCACCGACCGCAAACGCCCGCTGCCGTTCCTGCCCGGCATCGTCGGCTTGATCACCGGCCGGGCCAGCGCAGCCGAGCGCGACGTGCTGGAGAACGCCCGCCGACGCTGGCCAGCGGTGCGCTTCGAGGTGCGCAACGTCGCCGTACAGGGGCATCTCGCGGTCGAGCAGTGCATCCAGGCGCTACGTGCCCTGGACGGTTCGGTCGACGTGATCATCCTCGCGAGGGGCGGGGGCAGCGTCGAAGATCTGCTGCCGTTCAGCGATGAGGCCCTGCTCAGGGCGGTCGCGAGCTGCCGCACACCGATCGTGAGCGCCATCGGCCACGAGCCCGACAGCCCGCTGCTCGATCTCGTCGCCGACGTCCGCTGCTCGACCCCGACCGATGCCGGCAAGCGGGTCGTCCCGGACGTCCGGGAGGAGTCGGCGCGGATCGCCCTGCTCCGCGACCGGGGCCGCCGGGTTGCCGTGGGCACGGTCGACCGGGAGCTGCAACGGCTGGCGCAGGCGAGAAGCCGGCCGGCGCTCGCCGACCCCAAGCGGCTCGTCACCGAGCGCCTGCGCGAGATCATCGAGCTTCGGGATCGGGCCGCCCGCTGCGCCCGCTCGGGGCTTGACCAGGCCCAGCGGGACCTCGCGCACACCCGGGCGCGGGTCGTCGCGCTCAGCCCGCAGGCAACCCTCAACCGGGGGTACGCGGTCGTGCAGACGCCGGGCGGCGCGGTGGTCCGCAACGCGACAGGCGTGGTCCTCGGCGAGCGCCTGCGCGTGCGCCTGGCGGCCGGGGAGCTCTCGGTCACGAACGGCTGACCGTCACAAGGCTGGCGCCGCAGTGACCACGACCGCCGTGGCGGCGGCTGGGCGGCCCAACACCGAGCCAGGATGGCCGCGTAGGGTCGTCCTCGTGAGCGAGCCGACCTACGAGCAGGCCCGGGACGAGTTGGCTGACGTCGTACGCCGTCTCGAGGCCGGCGGGGCCACCCTGGAGGAGTCGCTCGCCTTCTGGGAGCGGGGCGAGGCGCTCGCAACGGTCTGCCAAGGCTGGCTGGACGGGGCCAAGGCCCGCCTCGACGCAGCCCTGGCTGACCGCAAGACCCCCTGACCGACCCGCCCGGCTCAGCTTGCCTAGATTGACCGCTGTTGATCGTTGTACGGCTGGCAGCAGGGCCACGCGGGCCCACGGCGCAACGAGCACGGCCGTAGCCGCGGATGATCGTTGCGCAGGAGCGGCCGGGGCAGGGGCGGCTAGCGGACCGTCGCCGCGAGAGTTCGCAGCTCGTCCAGCGACGCGTTGGCCCGCAGGCCGCCGACGACGACGGTCACCGGGCCGAACACCCGCTTGAGCGACAGGTGCCCGTCGTCGCCGTGGAGTTGCTGCCACGCGACCCCGCCCACGTCCACGGTGCCGGCCGCCGCGCCACGCGCGGACTGGCTCGCGACGAACGGTGCGGACGGGCCGGACGTCTCGGCGATCTCGGCGAACCGCCGACCCGGCGTGACGTAGCCGATCCGCAGGCCGTCCCGATTCAGCGCCGAGACGTTGGGGATGTAGCCGGCCGGCGTGTGCGGCACCGGCGCACCGGGCGCCGAGCGAACGAAGTCGCGGACCTCGGCGGTCGGGTCGACGGCGCGCACCTTCTGGGCGTCGCTCTTGGGCGGCTGCGCGAAGAACCACAGCGCCACCACGATGATCATGACTAGGCCGAGCGAGCGGATCATGTCACCGGCGGACTCGCGGCCGCGCGGCTTCTTGGCCACGACGGTCGTCGATTCGAGGGTCGCCACCTGACCAGTGTGGGTCATCGACGCAGGTCCTGCATGGCGTCGAGCACCGCCAGGGCCTCGTCGAGGCTGTTGTAGAAGTGCGGCGAGACCCGGATCCCGACCCCGGGTCGGTGGTCGACGACAAAACCTCGTTCGTGCAGCGCGTCGTGCACCCGCGTGCTGTCGCCGGGGTCGATCGTGACATGGCCGCCGCGCCGCGCCGGATCGTGCGGCGAGCGAACCGTGAAGCCGCGGTCCAGCGCCGACTCCAGCAGCGGCTGGGTCATCGACACCGACCGCTCCCGGAC
>JAYTOZ010000126.1:0-5641 GCA_043747515.1 Frankiales bacterium
TTCCGACAGGCCCTCGGCCGTCGGCTTGTCGGCGCCGGACTCGTCGACGACGAAGCCCTCGCCGAGGCGGTCGCCGTGGTCTGCGACGCCCCCGACACCGGGCTTGCACGGGCGCTGGCCGACACCGGTCGGCTGGACGCCGAGTTGCTCCGGCAGCACGGCGTCGAGCAGGCGACCGATGCCATCTTCGACTTGTTGCGCTGGGCCGAGGGCGACTTCGCGTTCGTGATGGACGAGTTGGACCCGGACGATCTCGGGGCAGCGCTGGCCGTCGAGGACGTCGTCGCCGAGGGCCGTCGCCGGCTCGAGTCCTGGGACGCCGTGACGGCCGCGGTGCCGTCACCGGCCGCCGTGGTCTGCCTTGCCCCTTCCCCGGGTCAGGACCCCGCGATCGACCGGGACGAGTGGGCGCTGCTCTCGCTCGTCGACGGCTCACGGACTGTGGCGGATCTGGTTGCCCTGTCGGGCCGGGGTGAGTACGTCGTCGTCTCGGCGCTGGCTGCACTGGTCGAGCGGGGTCTGCTCAGCATCGGTTCGGAGCCCGCCGGCGCCGGCGCGCTGCTGCGCCGCCAGGAGCTGCTCGCCACGTTGGAGCACGCCCCTGAACCCCCCGCCGCTGTCTCGCCGGTGCGCGTTGTCGACACCGAGCGTGCGGCCGAGCCGGAGCGCGGCCCGGCATCGCCCAGGCAAGCGGCACCGGTCCGCGCCGCGATCATCCCGGAACGGCCGGAACCCTTCACGCCCGCGCGGCAGCCGGACCACGTCGAGCCTGGCCCGTCGTACGCCCGGCCGGTCTCGGTTTCGTCGTCCTCGACGGTCGGTGCCGTTCAGGGCGCACACGCCCTGCAGCCGCAGCACGATCTGGACACCGTCCCCGCCACCTCGGCGTACATCGACCGTGATCCCAGCGTGAACAAGAGCCTGTTGCTGCGGCTCATCGCCGGCGTGAGGGGACTCTAGGTGAGCACGCCTTCGCAGCGCGGCCGTCGTAAGCACGGTGGCACCGCCGTCAAGATCGTTGTGACCGGGCCCTTCTCGGCCGGCAAGACCACCCTGATCCGCACCATCAGCGAGATCACGGTCCTGTCGACCGAGAAGGACATCACCGACTCGACGCGCTCCCACAAGGCCGAGACCACCGTTGCGATGGACTTCGGCCGCATCACCATCGACCGGGAGCTGGTCCTGTATCTGTTCGGGACACCAGGGCAGGACCGGTTCGACTTCATGTGGGAGATCCTCGGCGAGGGGATGCTCGGCTACATCCTGCTCATCGACAGTGCGCGCGAGGACTCCCTCGACGAGGCCGTCGGCATCCTGGCGGCGTTCCGCAAGATGGCCCGGGTGCCGTTCGTCGTCGCGCTCAACCGCTCCACCGGGCTGGATCCGGCCGGCGAGCATCACCTGCGCACCGTCCTCGGCCTCGACGAGGAGACCGCCGTCGTTCCGTGCGACGCCACCGACCGCGAGTCGGTAAAGGCTGTGCTCCTGGCGCTGCTGTATTCGGTCGTCGACTCGATCGACACGCCTGAGGCTGCTCACGTCTGATGCGCCTGTCGTGGCCGTGGTGGCCAAGGCGTACGCCGGGCCGGCATGAGCTCGGCGCGGCCGTCACCGCCATTGCGTCTGGCGTCGTGCGCACGGGTTCTCTGCCGCATGCGGCCATTCCGCCGTACGCCGCACCGGCCGCTGCCGCCGCGATCCCGTCGCCCGCCGCACCGGCCGCTGCCGCCGCGATCAGGCCGTCCGCCGCACCGGCCGCTGCCGTGATGGGGCCGGCCGCGGTACCGCCCGCCGACGTCGCCCGGGCTGCTCGGCCGATGGTTTCGCTCGGGTTCCGCGACGGCAGCACCGAAACGCTCGACCCGGCCTCCTCGCAGGCGCGTGCGCTGCAGCAGCTGGCCAGTTCCCTCACCGCCACGGACTGAGACACGCTTCCCCACGCCGGGTTCAGATCAGCTGCCGGCATGGCTGTGTGGCCCAGTGGGCGCCGGGCCGGGGGGCGGGGTTCACCGGAACCCGACAGGCCGCCGGACCACGCAGATCTTGCCAGCCGGCTGTGGTGAGGGTCCGGTCTCCGGTGCGGTGCGGCCAGCGTTGCTGGTCGTGGAGTTGGTGGTGGCGGGTGTGACGAAGCAGAACAAGATTGCACACTGCTGGCAGATGGTGCCGTGAAGGCCGTGCAAGGTCGGGGGAGCGGAGTTGGCGAACGTTGCCGGCACCGGCGCCGGCGACGAGCCGGCATCTGCAGCAGCGGTGGGTTCGACCCTCTTCGATGACCGTGGCGGGTGGGGCTCGCGGTTGCGGGGTACCGGCGGTTGCGGGGTACCGGCGGTCGCGGGGTACCGGCGGCCAGCGCGGTGCCTGCTGGCTTGCGGGCTTATCTGGTTCTCGCGGTCGAGGCTGTGCACGTCGAGCCGAGGTCGTGTGGCACGACTTGGTGTGTCCCTGGTGTGTCGCCGAACGCTGACGCGGGCGGCAGGACGACGACTTTGTCGCGGCGCGGCTGACCGCCTGGGAAGGCGGCGGCTCTACGCTGCGCCGGTGAGCTTCGCGGCCCTCGCCGTCATCGGCCTGATCGGCATCTTCGGTCCGTTGCTGGCGCTGCCTGTGCGCTGGCACGTTCCGGTCGTCATCGGCGAGTTGCTGGCCGGGGTGGCGCTGGGCCGGACCGGCATCGGTTACCTGCACGCCGGCGACCCGACGTTCACGCTGCTCGCCGACGTGGGCTTTGCGCTGGTGATGTTCGTGGCTGGTACGCACGTGCCGATGCGCGACCCGGCCTTGCGTCCCGCCCTGAGGGTGGGGGCCGGCCGGGCTGTCGTGGTGGGCGTCGTCGCGGTGGCGCTGGGCGTCGGGCTGTCGACGGCGTTCGGGACCGGTCATGCCGCGATGTACGCCGTGTTAATGGCGTCGTCCTCGGCTGCCCTGATCCTGCCGATCGTGGATTCGCTCGGTCTCGGGGGCGAGTCGGTGCTGCAGCTGCTGCCGCAAATCGCCATCGCCGACACTGCCTGCATCGTGGCGCTGCCCTTGGCCATCGACCCTGCGCACGCGCTGCGCGCAGCCGGCGGAGCCACCGTCGTCATCGCGGTCGCCGCCGCCGTCTACGCCGTCCTGCGCCAGCTTGAGCTCCGCGGCATCCGCAAACGGGTCCACAAGGTGTCCGAGGTCCGGAAGTTCGCGCTGGAGCTCCGGGTCCAGCTGGTGATCCTGTTCGCCCTGGCGGCGCTGGCCGTGCGGACGCACGTGTCGATCATGCTGGCCGGCTTCGCCTTCGGGCTCGGGGTCTCGGCGATGGGGGAGCCACGCCGTCTGGCCAAGCAGTTGTTCGCCCTCACCGAAGGGTTGCTCGGCCCGCTGTTCTTCGTCTGGCTGGGGTCCTCGCTGAACCTGCGCGCCCTCGGGTCGCACCCCAGCTTCGTCGGGCTCGGGATGCTGCTCGGCGTCGGCGCCGTCGCCGCGCACCTCTCGCCACGGCTGCTCGGTCAGCCCACCCAGATCGGTCTGGTGGCGTCCGCCCAGCTCGGCGTTCCCGTCGCAGCGGCCACCATCGGCACCCAACTCCGGGTCCTGCAGCCGGGGGAGTCCGCGGCGCTGATCCTCGGCGCGCTGGTCACCATTGCGGTCACGACTGCAGGCGGCGCCCTGGCCGTCCGCGCCGGTCTGGTTGGCGCCCGCGAGCATGCCAAGGACGCTCCCGTTGCCTGACGTCATGCGGCTGCCTGACGTCGTCGGGCTCACCGCCGACTACGAGGCCTGGCTGGGTGGGCGCATCCCGCTGATCGCCGACGACCTCGACCGTAAGCACCGCGAGCTGGCCGGCGACCAGATGCGGTTCCTGCGCGGGACCTACTACCTGTGGCTGGTCAGCTTGCCCACCGAGGTCTTCGAGGGCCCGGACGTGCCCTGCGTCGGCGACCTGCATGTGGAGAACTTCGGCACCTGGCAGGACGCCCGCGGCGTCCGGCGGTGGGGCGTCAACGACCTCGACGAGCTGGCCTGGGCGTCGTACGCGCTGGACTTGGTGCGCCTCGCGACGTCCGCCGTCATCACCCCGCACCTGCGCCTGTCCGCCGGGCAGGTCTGCGACACCCTGCTGAGCACCTGGCGCGCCGCGAACGCCTCCACCGCAGTCGACCTGACCGCCCCACGGGCCCAGCATCTCCTGGCGCTGGTGCCCGCTGCGAAATCGGCCAAGCGCTACTACACGGGACTCGCAGCGGCGCCCGCGGCGCAGCCTGCTCCACCTGCGGTGGCCCAGGCAGTGGCCCGCTCGGCCCCGCCGGGCTGGCGGCCCAGCTGGCACACCCGGGTGGCGGGCACGGGCTCACTTGGACACCCCCGCGTGGTGGCGGTCGCAGGGACCACCGCGCGGGAGGCCAAACTCCTCGGCCCACCGACCGCCACCTGGGCCGCGGCGCACCGCACCGGTCCGCTACCCGTCCAGGATGCCGCCCTGCTCGGCCGAGTACACGCCGCGGTGACCGGCCCCGAACCACTGCGAGCGATCGACGGCTGGCTGCTACGCCGGCTCGGACCGGACGTCGTCCGGATCCAGCTCGCGGGTCTGGCGGGCAAGGATGCCCGGCGGCTGCTGCAGTCGATGGGCCGGGCCGTGGTGGATGTGCACGGCACCGACCCGGCAGCCCTGGCGGCAGCGCGCGCGCACGAGGCCACCCGCAAAGACGACTGGCTACACCGGCTGGTCTCCACGACCGTCGCGAGCAGCCACGACCAGTTCGCCGGCTGGGCGGCCCAGTCCTAGGACCCCGTGTCGGTACGGCGGCAGCCGGATCGGACCGCGCTTGGGTCTGTCCCGAGTTCTTCGACCCGGCCCGGAGCAGGCGACCAGGGCAGGCGGGCGAGATCAGAAAGCCAGCTGCGGTGTTGGTCGCAAAGCGCAGAAGCCCAGCCTGCCCACAAAGGTTTTGGATGACAGCGAGGTCCCAAACCGCGTCGAGACGGTGCGCAAGACGGTGCTCAAAGAGGTAGGAAAGCAGGGTCGATCGCATCGGTTTCGTGATGCCGCCGAGCGACGATGACGACTCGAGGCTCTCGCGTCGTGGCGTTCCCCCGAACGGGGTCCGACGTACGGCGAGCCCAGGCTTGGACGTGGTGAGCCGGACCGGGCGCGCCCTACCCGTCGCACCCTCGCCTCGCAGACTTGGTCGCTACCCACGCTGTCTGGTCCAGCCGCCGTCGTGCCAGCGCAGGGATGCATCATCGCCGCGCCGCCGAAACCTGGGAAGCGCATCGCCCGACCGCGGCAAGGCGGATCCGCGACCAGAATGCTCGCAGCGCCCTGACCTCCGGCGTGACCGCCGACGCAAGGACCAGGAGACGTCAGCGTCCTAGGAACTGGCCGCGGACTGGATGCAAGACGCCCCGGGGCTACAGGGCTACAGGGTGACTGGGCGTCGGGCGTTGATGTTGGCCGCGGGCTCGCGCCAGGCGTCGGGCTGAGCCGGACACCGCAGGGCTTGAGGGCTTGCTGCAGCACAAACTGGATCTCGGGAATTGGCCGGCCTGAGGAGCTGCGGGCCAGGGAGGCCAGGACCGCTCCGGCGTAGCGGCGGCGGTTCGTGGCGTATGACCGGGGTGCTGTTGCCGGCCCTGGGCGGGCTTGTGAACCGGCGTT
>JAYTOZ010000127.1:0-1617 GCA_043747515.1 Frankiales bacterium
CTGCTCGCCGTCGTCCACGAGCTGCAGGTGGTGCTCGACGTGTCCCTGTGGGCTCAGCACGAGCGTCTCGGACGACCCGCCCGGCGCGAGCGCCGTCAGGTGCTGACTGGTGAGGCTGTGCAGCCAGGAGAGCCGGTCGGGCCCGGCGATGCGGACGACCGGCCGGTGCGACAGGTCGACGACGGCGCCCTCAGCCAGCCGCCGCTGCTCGCGATAGGGATCGCCGTAATGCCCGGCAACGCCTTCGTCCGGTGGGTCGGCGGGCACGGCTCCTGGCCGGTCCAGCAGTGGGCTGCTCATGCTGGGTGCAGCCAAGTCGGTCAGTCGGCTGTTCCCGTCGCGGCCGCGGTGCAGTTCCGGCACCGCCCGAACACCGCGAAGTGCCCGACGTCAACCGAGAACCCCTTCTCCTTAGCCAGCCGGGTCACGACGTTCGCGATCAGCGTGGCCGAGGCCTCCTCGACCTCCGCGCAGTCGCGGCAGACCAGGTGCACGTGATCGTCGTCGCCGGCGACGCTGTAGGTCGGTGCCCCGTGCCCGAGGTGGGTGTGCCGGACGAGGCCAAGCTCCTCGAGCAGCTCCAGGGTGCGGTAGACGGTCGAGATGTTCACCCCGGACGCCGTACGCCGTACCGCGGTGACGATCTCCTCGGGCGTGCCGTGGCCGAGAGCGCCGACGGACTCCAGGACGAGCTGGCGCTGGGGGGTGAGGCGATAGCCCTTGGCCCGCAACTCGGCCTGCCATTCGGCGCCCGTCACCTCACTGCGACCCATGTGATGAGGCTAACGTGCAAGGCCGTGCCTGGTGCCGTGCTCATGCTGCTCGACGGGCACCGCCTGGTCGACCCGACCGCGCCCCTGCTGCGCGCCGACGACCCAGGGGTGCTGCGCGGCGAGTCGGTGTTCGAGACCCTCCGGATCGGCGCCGGTCGGCCCTATGTCCTTGACGCCCATCTGGCCCGGCTCGCCGTCAGTGCCGCCCGGCTGGCGATGGATCTGCTGCCCGGCTGGGCCGAGCTGGCCCTCGCCGCGACCCGAGCGTGGGGGCAACCGGACGGCGTCCTGCGCCTGGTGTGCACCAAGGGTGGTGTCGGCTTCGCCTTGGTCACGCCGATCCCGGCCGAGACGGTCCTTGCCCGGCAGGGGGTCCATGTCGTGACCCTCACGCTCGGCGTCGGGGCGCAGGCGCGGGCCGCCGCCCCGTGGCTGCTCGGCGGCGTCAAGAGCACGTCGTACGCCGTGAACATGGCCTCGCTGCGGCACGCTCGCGAGCTCGGCGCCGACGACGTGATCTGGCTGAGCAGCGACGGCGAGGTGCTGGAGGCGCCGACGTCGACGGTCTGCTGGCTGACCGGCGGCCGGCTCGTCACGCCGCCGACCAGCGTCGGCGTACTGGCCGGGACGACGCTGCAGTCCGTGCTCGACCTCGGGCTGATCGAGGCGGACGTACGCCGGGGCACGGCCCAGGAGCTCCTGGCCGCGGACGAGGTGCTGCTGCTGTCGAGCATCCGGGGGGTGGCGCCCGTGCTGTCCATCGATGGGGCCGCCCGGGAGGCCGGACCGGTCGGCCGGCAACTCGCCGCCGCGCTCGAGGCCTCGATCACGAGCTGACCGGCAC
>JAYTOZ010000128.1:0-4018 GCA_043747515.1 Frankiales bacterium
CCCGAGACCCGGCAACTGACCAGTGGGGCAAACGAGATCCTGCAGGCCCTGTCGCCGGGGAGTGAGCATCCCAAGGCCAAGCACGAGCTGCTGCAGTCGAGCATCGAGGTCATCACCGGCGTCTGCGCGACCGTCAGCGAGGCGACCGCTGACCTGGCCGCGACGATCGGTGAGCTGCAGCCGCTCGTCGGGGACCGGGGCCTGGCGATGCTGTGCGCCGGGACGCACCCGCTGACCGACTGGCAGACGCAGGTGATCAGCGGCAACCCGCGCTACGGCAAGCTGATCGAGGACATGCAGTGGCTGGCCCGTCGGCTGCAGATCTTCGGGGTGCACGTGCACGTCGGGGTCCGCTCGCCCGACAAGGCGATCGCGATCGTCAATGCACTGTCGGCCTACATCCCCCATTTCCTGGCCATCTCGGCCAGCTCGCCGTACTGGGTCGGGGCCGACACCGGGCTCGCCTCGGCCCGCTCCAAGGTGTTCGAGGCGCTGCCGACGGCCGGCCTGCCCTACCAGCTCGATGGCTGGTCGGAGTTCGAGTCCTACATGGACACCCTGGTCAACACCGGCACCATCGGCTCGATCAAGGAGGTCTGGTGGGACATCCGGCCACACCCGGTCTACGGGACGGTCGAGCTGCGGATCTGCGACGGCCTGCCGACACTGCGCGAGGTCGGGATGGTCGCGGCGCTGTCCCAGTGCCTGGTCGAGATGCTGGACCGGGAGATCGACAAGGGCTACACCCTGCCGACGCCGAAGGGCTGGGTCGTCCGGGAGAACAAGTGGCGGGCCGCGCGCTACGGGCTGGACGCGCAGATCATCGTCGGCGATCAGCACGACACGATGCCGGTCCGGGAGGCACTGGAGATGTTGGTGCAGGATCTGCGGCCGACCGCTGAGCGGCTCGGCTGCGCCGACGAGCTCCGCGTCGTTGCCGAGATTCTGCAGACCGGTGCGTCCTACGAGCGGCAGCGGGCCGTCGCGGCGGCGCACGACGGCAACCTCGAGGCGGTCGTGGACAGCCTGCTGGCGGAGTTCGCGGCGGGCCGCCCATGAGCTGGCTGGACGACTGGGTCGACGCAGCGCACCCGTCGCTCGTCGCGCTCCGGCGGCAGCTGCACGCCCACCCCGAGCCGGGCCGGGCCGAGCACGCGACGACCGCGCTGCTGGTGCACCGGCTGACCGCGGCGGGGCTGTCGCCCAAGGTGCTCGACGGCGGCACCGGGGTCGTCTGCGACGTGGGAGCGGGATCGCCGGTTGTCGGGCTGCGCGCCGACATCGATGCACTGCCACTGGAGGATCTCAAGGACGTGCCCTGGCGCTCGCAGCGCCCCGGGCTGTGCCACGCCTGCGGTCACGACGTCCACACATCCGTCGTGTTGGGCGCCGGCCTCGCCCTCGCGACCCAGGACCTGCCAGGCACGGTCCGGCTCGTCTTCCAGCCGGCCGAGGAGCTGATGCCGGGCGGGGCGATCGACGTCGTCGCACAAGGGCACGTCGACGGGCTGTCCACCATCTTCGGGCTGCACTGCGACCCGTCGCTCGACGCTGGCTACGTCGGCCTGAAGTCAGGCCCGCTGACCGCCGCCGCCGACGTCGTCGAGGTGCGGCTGACCGGTCCCGGCGGGCACACCTCGCGGCCGCACAACACCGTCGACCTGGTGCATGCGCTGGCCACCGTCGCGACCGGCCTGCCGGACGCGTTGTCCCGCCTGGTCGACCCGCGGGCCGGGCTGTGCCTGGTCTGGGGGCATGTCTCGGCCGGTGTCGCGAGCAACGCGATCCCCCGCGAGGGTGTGCTGCGCGGCACGCTGCGGGTGCTCGACAGCCAGGCCTGGCGCGACGCCCCCGATCTGGTACAGCGCCTCACCGACGACCTCGTCCGGCCGTACGCCGCGGCTGCGCAGGTGACTTACCGGCGCGGGGTGCCACCGGTCGTCAATGACCCGGCCGCCACTGCCCTGCTGAGCGCCGCGGTGGCCACCGCCCTCGGCCCGGCTGCGGCCGTGCCGACCCTGCAGTCCCTCGGCGGCGAGGACTTCGCCTGGTATCTCGACGTCGTGCCAGGGGCGATGGCCCGCCTGGGTGTCCGGGTTCCTGGTGGCCCGACGTACGACCTGCACCAGGGCAGCTTCGATGTCGACGAACGAGCGCTCGGCATCGGGGTGCGGGTGCTGGTCACCGCAGCGCTGGCGGCGCTGACCGGCGCTGACTGATCTTCCTGACCAAGGACGACCTGGCAGGCACGTGCTGAACGCGGGCCGTGCGGCGAGCCGCCCTACTGGACAGCGTCGAGCAGGTAGCGGTGGTGGCCGAAGTCGGCGCGCCAGGGCAGGTCGAGATGCTGCATCACGCCTGCGTCGTACTTGCTGCCGGTGCTGAGTATGAGGGCGCGCAGTGCGGCGTTCACCTCCGGGCGACTGAACTCGGTCCGCCGGAGACGCATCGTGCGGCCGTCGCCGGTGCGCAACTTCAAGACGCCGCCGCGTTGGCTCGGCATCAGCGCGCCGGAGGTGATGCTGTCGGCCCTGGCCAGCCGGTAGGGACCGAACTTGCGGACGGCGATGAAATCGGGGCCGACGACCACCCGGCGCGAACACAGGGCGTAGGACAGCGCGAGCACCAGGACCGCGGCAACGACGTAGTTCCCCGCGGCGTAGCCGGTGACGAGGGCGACCGGGATGTAAAGCAGGGCGCCGAGAAAGACGCTCGTCACACCCTCGCTGAGCGGCACCCCCGCCGACGCGACCGGCCCTGGCGGGAGCTCTTCTTTGCTCCAGATGGTCATCGAAGCTGCAGCGTCGCTGGGCTCCTCGGGCTGGCCGGCCCGGGACGCCTTGGCCTTCGCCCGCAGGGCGCGCTCGTTGTCCCGGCGCCGACGGGCCGATTCGGTCAACAGTGCCATCTGGGCTCCCGTGCAGTCGGCGAGGCCCCTGCCCCGCCTGGCGACGATCCCACAGCGGCAGAATCGATGCATCCTGACAGAAACTACGACCTCGCCGCCCCGAAGGCGCCGCCGAGGCCGGTGAGGTCGACGTGCCGCCCGGGCACGCCCGGCTTGCCTTCGTTGACCTGCCGCATGACCTCGAGCGCGGTGAGGATGTGCCGCCCGACCTGGTCGGCGGGACGCCGGGCGTCGACCGACACCAGGATCCCGCGCTCGCCGTACCAATCCAGGATCGGATGCGTGACGTCGTAGTAGAGGGCGAGCCGGCGCCGGATGACGTCTTCGGAGTCGTCGGAGCGGCTCTGCTCCGCCGCCCGGCCGAGCAGCCGGCGGACCAGCTCGGCGTCCTCCACCTTCAGGTGCAGGGCCACGTCGGCTGTCATGTCGAGCTCCAGGGCGATCTCGTACAGCGCCCGGGCCTGCGCCATCGTGCGCGGGACCCCATCCAGGACGTAGCCGCCGCCCCTGGCCGCCTCGATCGCCTCGCGGACCATCGAAAGGACGACCTCGTCGGGCACCAACTCGCCCTGGTCGAGGTAGTGCTGCACCGACGTGCCGAGCTCGGTACCCCTGGCCACGTGGTCGCGCAGCAGGTCGCCGGTGGCGATGTGTGGGATGTCGAAGTGGTCGGCGATCACCTCGCCCTGGGTTCCCTTGCCCGCGCCGGGCGGCGCGATCATCAGCACCTTCACCGGTGTCTCCTGTCGTCGGCGGCTACCTCATCACATGATGGGCGGGGTGGATGCGGCGGGCGGGATGACAAAGTGCTGTCATGCCCCCGGCCCCGTGGAAGATCTGGACCGCCCTGGGCCTGGTCTACGTCGTCTGGGGCTCCACCTACCTGGCGATCCGTTACGTCGTCGAGGGCCTGCCGCCGCTGCTGACCGCCGCCAGCCGCTTCGTGCTCGCCTCCGCACTGATCGCCGCGTTCCTCGTCGTACGACGGGGGCGGAGCTCGTTCCGGGCGACCCCCCGGCAGTGGCGCAACGCCGCGGTGATCGGCCTGCTGCTCCTGCTCGGTGGCAACGGCGGGGTGACCCTGGCCGAGCAGCAGCACCTGCCGTCGGG
>JAYTOZ010000129.1:0-1722 GCA_043747515.1 Frankiales bacterium
CTGTCGCACGGCTCGATCATCCTGCGCGAGATCGGGCTCCCCGCCGTCACCAACGTCACCGGCGCCACCAGCACCATCGCGTCGGGCACCTTCGTCGAGGTCCGGGCCCGGCCGGGCGTCATCGTCCTAGGATCATCCGGTGGATGACGACGATCCGATCTGCTCGGCCAAGGGCTGCCGGGAGGTGGCCCGACACGTCATCGTCTGGAACAACCCGACGTTGCACACGCCCGACCGGGAGAAGACGTGGGGCGCCTGCGACACCCACCTGCGCAGCCTGTCGGAGCATCTCGACGTCCGGGGCTTCCTGCGCCGGGTCGATCTGCGTTGACAGCTCGCATCGTGGCAGTTGCATCAATGACCTGCGAGCAGGTGGCCCGTCGGGCAGGATGTGGGCTACTTCCGAACCGGGGCGTCTGGTAGCTCGCTGCGTTGGGAACCGATCCGATCGCGCCAGCTGAAGAACTGGGTGTCGCACGTTGTCAGGTGAGGACACCCGAGGGTCGGGCGAGGCTGCCCGGCCCCCGCAGGTCGCGGCCGGTCCGGACCGCCCCGACCAGCCGGTCGGCGGACCGAGTCTGCGCAGCGCCTTCGACAACGCGCCGATCGGCATGGCAGTGGTCACCCCGCTGGGCGTGATCATCAGTTGCAACGAGGCGCTCGGCGCCCTGCTGGGGCGGACGGCGGGCGAGCTGGTGGGCGGCACGTTCTTCGACGTCACCCACCCGGACGATCTGCCGTTGGCCCGGCTGCATTGCGAGTCGATGCAGCGCGGTGGCACCCGCGTGCTCGGGCACGAGTGCCGGTTCATCCGAGCGGACGACCTGACGCTGTGGGTGCTGGTCAGCACGTCCCGGGTGCCCGAGGTGCCCGGCCACCCGGCCCACCTGATCATGCACATCCAGGACATCAGCGACCGCAAGGCCCTTGAGGCCGAGCTGACGCATCGGGCGCTGCACGACCCGTTGACCGGCCTGCCGAACCGAGCGCTGCTGATGGACCGGCTCGAGCACGCGCTCGGTCGCAGTCGGCGCAGCTCGAACCCGACCTGCGTGTTCTTTCTGGACCTCAACGAGTTCAAGACCGTCAACGACACGCACGGCCACGGCGCAGGTGACGCCGTCCTGCAGCAGCTCGCCAGACGGCTCAGCGCGATCCTGCGGCCCGGCGACACCGCTGCAAGGCTGGGTGGCGACGAGTTCGTGGTCCTGTGCGAGGACACCGACAGTGAACAGGCCGAAGTGGTCGCCGGACGCCTGCGCGACGCCGCCGCCGAGCCGTTCACCCTGGACGGCCATACGGTGCTGTTGACTGCCGCCGTCGGTGTCACGACGTCCGACGTCGACCTCGATGGCCTCGGCCAGCTCGATCCCGAGACGATGTTGCGGCGGGCGGACCGGCAGATGTACGCCGCGAAACCCGGCCACGGCGACCGCTGAGAAGCCGAGGAATGCGGGGCTCACGGCTCGAAGCGGTAGCCCATCCCCGGCTCGGTGAGCAGGTGCACCGGATGGGCCGGGTCGGGTTCAAGCTTGCGGCGCAATTGCGCGATGTAGACCCGCAAGTAGTGGCTCTCAGTCTCGTACGCCGGGCCCCACACCTCCTGCAGCAACTGCTTCTGGGCCACCATCCGGCCTGGTGAGCGCACGAGCACCTCGAGCAGGTGCCACTCGGTGGGCGTGAGGCGGACCTCACCGCCGGACTTGGTCACCCGGCGGGCCA
>JAYTOZ010000130.1:0-1941 GCA_043747515.1 Frankiales bacterium
CCGGGTCGGGCGGCGCAACCCGACGACCACGAACCCGCTCACCGGGTCGGTGACGATGCCTTCGGGACGGCCTTCGTGCAACGCGAGCACCAACCCGGCCGGCGCGACCGTCGGCGCGGCGGCTCGGGCGGGTTCGGGAGCCGCATGCAGCACCGTCGGCATCGAGGGCGCGGACGAGCAGGCGCCGAGCAGGCCGAGCGCGGCGGCGGTCAGCCCCGCGCGAGTGCGGCGAACCATCTTCGCCCACCCCCGTCGTCCTCGTCGTCGTGCGCCGACCAGGACTCGACGACGACCAGACCGGCACCGTTGGCGAGCTTGTCGAGCGCCTCGACGCCCACCGACGCCCAGGGGAACCACCGACCCGTCGTACCCAGGTCGTCGCGCAGCTGGGCCTGCCGGAGCCGGAGGCCCGAACCGGGCTGGTCGAGCTCCAGCAGCACCCGGCCGTCCGGGCGGACGAGCTCGGCGGTCCGCCGGAGCAGGCGCTCGGGGTCCCCACCGATCCCGATGTTGCCGTCGGCGAGCACGGCGAAAGCCCAGTTCCCGGCGCCGGGAACATGGCCGAAGACCGACCTGAGCAGGGCCCGACCACCGGCCCGGCGGGCTAGTCGTACCGCCGCCGGAGCCACGTCGATCCCCAGAGCCGGGCATCCCCGTGCTGCCAGCGCCGCGACGATGCGTCCAGGTCCGCAGCCGATGTCGAGCGCAGGGCCATCGATGATGTCGAGCAGTGAGGCGTCCGCGCCACGCGCCGCACCGTGCCAACGCGACAACCCGAGGCTGGCGGCCTGGCCGTCCCCGAAATGGACGGTGAGGTCGCGCCCGCTTATCAGGCTGTGGTCGTAGAGAGCGATGCTCACAGCGGTGCAACTCCAGTTGCTCGAAATGGGCCCGTCTGACCTTCGCACCCGAGGCCGGCCAGGATGTGGCGGTACCCGATATCACGCTCGCGTAACAGATTGCACCCGTGGTCGTCATCACACGAACCGGGGGCACGGGGGCTCCGAACGCCTCGCTGATAACGACACACCATCCCCCGCCTGGAAGGCTTCTCATCATGCGTACGTCCGTCTCCGCCGTCGTCCTGACCGCGGCGCTGTCCCTGTCCCTGACCGCATGCGGCAGCAACAACACCAAGTCCGCCACGAACGGCGCGAACACCAAAGCCGATGTCAAGCCCGTCGCCGCTCTCACCAACCTGACCGGCGAGAGCACCGCGGTGAAGCTCGACCCGATGTTTGTCGCCGGCATCACCTCGCTGAAGCTCACCCCGGGCGTCGTCGGGACCGCGAAGCTCACCGACGGCTCGCTCATCTTCCCGATCACGGGCGGCACCGCGACCTACTACACGCCGGGTTCGCGCACGCCATACGTCGAGAGCAAGATCATGCACGACGGCTCCGGCTTCAGCTTGACCGACGGCAAGACCAAGGTGGAGCTGACCAATTTCGTCGTCGACGCCGGCACCTCCACGCTGACCGGTGACGTCTCCGCGAACGGCGCGTCAGTCGTCAAGGGCGCCAAGCTGTTCTTCCTCGACGGCCGCACCCTCAAGCCGCTGGACACCACCTCAGAGGCCGGCAAGGGCATCCTCGCTGGCACCAAGGTCGAGCTGACCAAGGACGCCGCGGACCTGCTGAACAAGACCTACAAAGTCACCGCCCTGAAGCCCTTCTTCCCGGTCGGCGTCGCCAAGATCACCCTGGCGCTCCCCGCCAAGTAGTCATCCGTCCGAAGGGCGAGTCGGGCTCGCCTGGCTCGCCCTTCGGCGTGTGTGCTGCCGCCCTGTCAAGCTGGTCGACATCGAAGGAGAGGGCAGCTCACCGTGGACATCGAGCCCACCAGCGTGACCGAGCCAGCTCCGGCGTACGGATTCCCGGCGCCCGTCTTCCGGTTGCTCGACCGGCGACGACCGCCTGGACCGCTGTTCCGTGAGCAATT
>JAYTOZ010000131.1:0-2558 GCA_043747515.1 Frankiales bacterium
GATCTCGCGGAACGCAAGGTAGGCGGCGCTGGCGCCGGTGCAGGGGAAGAAGATGATGACCGACCAGGCGAGGGTCTGGGTCAATGCTGTGAAGGCGCCGGCCTGGAACAGCACAGCGGTCACGGCAAGCAGGGCGCCGGACAGAAGCTAGCCGTCAGCGATGATCTTGCGTCGGCCGGCCGAGTCGAACAACTGTCCCAGCAGCAGTGGACCGGTGAGATTGCCGACTGCAAAGGCGATGAAGTAGTACGGCAGGGTCTTGTCACTGATCCGGTAGAACTGCTTGAGCACCTACCCGTAGGTGAAGAAGATCGCGTTGTGGAGAAACGACTGGGTGATCATGAGGGTCGAGCCGGGAATGGAGCGCTTCGGCATCTGCTTGCTCAGCACCCCGAGCAAGGTGGTCGCGTAGCCCAGATAGCGGCCCGGCCTGATCTCGATTGCTTTGGCCGGGATGAGGCAACCGATGACGCCTGGGGCCTCGGCTGTCGACGCTGCCACGGCCCCACCCTGCTGTCGGTGAATGCAGCGCCGGCTACCCGTCGTGACCGTGGCTCAATCCGTGGGTGGCACCCTTGCCCGGTGGCCCTCGACCCCGCTGCCCTCCCCGAGCCTGTCCTGACCTTCCTCGCCGAGCGCCACCTGGCGACCTTGACGACGTTGCGGCCAGACGGCTCCCCGCACGTCGTCGCGGTCGGCTTTACCTGGGACGACGCTGCCGGGCTGGCCCGGGTCATCACCAACGGCTCGAGCCGCAAGGTTGCGCACGCGCGCCTGGGTGGCCGGGCGGTGCTCGCCCAGGTCGATGGGCCACGCTGGCTTTCCCTTGAGGGCACCGTGTCGGTGTCGGACGACCCGTCGCGGGTGGCCGAGGCCGTACGCCGTTACGCACTGCGCTACCGCCAGCCGGCCGAGAACCCGAGCCGGGTGGTGCTCGAACTCGCGGTGGACCGGGTCCTCGGCCGGGGCTGACCCGCGCATCCGGTTGCAGGACGACGATCCGTCGTACGGCTCGTCTGCAACGCCGGGCCTCACGACGTGGCGGACCTGCCTGGACTTCCTCCCCGGCTCGCCGCGCCCTCAGGCTGTCGGCGGCCGGGTTCGGCCTTCCCACGGGGTGCTGAGCACCACGGTCGTGCGGGTCGACACCTGGGCCGCAGCCCGGATCTGCTGGAGCAGGTGCTCCAGATCGGGTGGGGTCGCCACCCGCACGGTGAGGATGTAGCTCTCGTCGCCGGCCACACTGTGGCAGGCCTCGACGGCGTCGAGATGCGCGAGCCGCTCGGGCAAGTCGTCGGGGGCGGCCGGGTCGGTGGGCGTGATCGAGACGAACGCCGTCAGCGGCAGGCCGACCGCCTGCGGGTCGACGACGGCCCGGTAGCCGGTGATCGCGCCGCGCTGCTCGAGCCGGCGGACCCGCTGGTGGGCGGCCGAGGTCGACAAGCCGGTGTCCCGGGCGACATCGGTGTAGCTGCGACGCCCGTCGGCCAGCAGCAGGCCGAGGATCTTGCGGTCGGTCACGTCGAAATCCGGATCGGTCACGTCGCCGTCAACGCCCGACCGATGACGACCCGCTGCACCTGGTTGGTGCCCTCGAAAATCTGCATGATCTTTGCCTCACGCAAGTAGCGTTCGGCCGGGAAGTCCTCGACATAGCCGTAGCCGCCGAGGATTTGGACGGCGTCGATGGTCACCCGCATCGCCGTGTCGGTCGCAAACAACTTGGCCATCGAGGCCTGCGCGGCGTACGGGAGGCCGGCGTCCTTCAGGCGGGCCGCCGCCAGGTAGAGCGATCGGGCCGCCTCGATCCCGGTGGCCATGTCGGCGAGCAGGAAGGACACCCCCTGGAAGTCCGCAATCGCCGAGCCGAACTGTCGCCGGCCGACCGCGTAGTCGACCGCCACGTCGAGGGCGGCCTGGGCCAGACCGACCGCGCAGGCGGCGATGCCGAGCCGCCCACTGTCCAGGGCACTCATCGCGATCCGGAAGCCCTCGCCCTCGCCGGCCAGCAGCCGGTCGGCCGGCACCCGGGCACCCTCGAGCACCATCGAGGCGGTGTGCGAGGAACGCATGCCCATCTTGCGCTCGGGCGCCAGCGCCGACATGCCCGGTGTGGCAGCGTCGGCAAGCAGGCACGAGATGCCCGTCGGCCCCGGGCCACCGGTGCGGACCATCAGGTTGTAAAAGTCCGCGTGCCCGCCGTGCGTCACCCAGGCTTTGGTCCCGTCGACGACGTAGTCCTCGCCCTGGCGGACCGCCCGGGTCGACAGCGCCGCGGCGTCCGACCCGCTGTGCGCCTCCGACAGGCAGTAGGCACCGAGCAACTCGCCGCCCAACATCTCCGGCAGGAATCGGTCGCGCTGAGCGGCCGTGCCCCACTCCGCGACCGGGAAGCAGGCCAGGGTGTGCACGCTGACCCCGACCGCCACCGCGGCCCAGACCCGGCCTAGCTCCTCCAGAACCTGCAGGTAGACCTCGTAGGACTGGCCGCCGCCACCGAGCTCCTCGGCATAGGGGAGCCCCAGCAGACCGGCCTTGCCGAGCGTCCGGAAGACCTC
>JAYTOZ010000132.1:0-3443 GCA_043747515.1 Frankiales bacterium
ATGATGGGCGACCCGGACCGGGTCGTCATCACCGACAAGCGGCGGTTCGACGCCGATGGCACGCCCCGGGCGACCGTCGAGCCGGTGCTCGAGGGCGAGGTTGTCTCGCCGGACCCGGAGCCGGAGCCGACCGACCCGCTGGCCGAGATGACGGCGACGGCGCAGCGGGTGTCGGCGGAATACGCCAACTACCGCAAGCGGGTCGATCGCGACCGGATCGCGGTCGTCGAGATGGCGACTGCGGGTCTGCTCGTCGGGCTGCTGCCGCTGCTCGACGACATCGTGCGGGCCCGCCAGCACGGCGACCTCACCGGCGCCTTCAAGGGCGTCGGTGACGGCCTCGAGGGGGTCACCGGCAAGCTCGGCCTGGAGCGCTTCGGTGCGGTCGGCGACGCCTTCGACCCGGCGGTCCACGAGGCCATCATGGCCGCGCCCGAGGACCCGACGGCGACCGTCGCGGTCTGCGCGCAGGTCGTCCAGCAGGGCTACCGGTTGACCGGCGGCCGGGTGCTGCGACCGGCCCGGGTCGCGGTCGCCGAACCGTCGCCGGCGGTTGCCGCACCATCGCTGGACCTCCAGCCAGAGTCGTGAGCGCTCGCGACTACGTCGAGAAGGACTACTACGCCGCGCTCGGCGTGCCCAAGGATGCGCCTGCGGCCGACATCAAGAAGGCCTACCGCAAGCTGGCCCGTGACCTGCACCCCGACACCAACCCCGGTGGCGAGGAGCGGTTCAAACAGGTCAGCGAGGCCTACGACGTGCTCTCGGTGGCAGCCAAGCGACGCGAGTACGACGAGGCACGGTCGCTGTTCGGGCGCGGTCCGTCCCCGCGCGGCGGCGGGCCGCAGCCCGGACCGGCCGGCGGGTTCGATCTCGGTGACCTGTTCGGCGGTGCCGGCGACGTCCTCGGCGGCATGTTCGGTGGCGGCCGGTCTCGCGGGTCCGGCCCCAAGCGCGGCGCCGACGTCGCGGCGACGGTCACCATGTCGTTCTTGGATGCCCTACGCGGGGCCACCGTGCCTTTACGGCTCAGCTCGACGGGGGCCTGCGAGACGTGCCGTGGTTCCGGGGCGGCGCCCGGGACGTCGCCGCACGCCTGCGGGGTCTGCGGCGGGCACGGGGTGGTCTCGCGCAATCAGGGGTCGTTCAGCTTCGCCGAGCCGTGCACCGCCTGCCGCGGCACCGGACGGGTCGTCGACACGCCCTGTCCGACCTGTCGGGGCACCGGCGCGACCTCGAAGGAACGCACCCTGACGGTGCGCATCCCGGCCGGGGTGGCCGAAGGCCAGAAGGTCCGGCTGGCCGGGCGTGGCGAGCCGGGCCAGCGGGGCGGGCCGGCGGGCGACCTGCTGGTCGCGGTCACCGTCACCAAGCACCCCGTCTTCGGTCGGCGCGGCGACCATCTCACGATCACCGTGCCGGTGACCTACCCCGAGGCGGCGCTCGGCGCCCAGGTGCGGGTTCCCACCCCGGATGGGCCGGTGACCCTCAAGGTGCCGGCGGGCACCACCAGCGGGCGAACTTTCCGGGTCAAGGGTCGGGGCATTGCGCGCAAGGCCGGCGCCGGCGACCTCATGGTGACCGTCGAGGTCGCCGTCCCGGCCCGGCTCTCCGACGCTGCCAGGGACGCCCTGCAGGCCTACGCCGCGGTCGCCACCGACGATCCGCGGGCGCAGCTCAACGAGGCCGCGTCGTGATGCCGGCCGGGTCCTCCAGCGGGTACGGCGAGGACGTGCCTGTCTTTGTCATCTCCGTCGCGGCGGAGCTGGCCGGGATGCATCCGCAGACGCTGCGGCAGTACGACCGGCTGGGCCTGGTCTCACCCGGCCGGGCCGGCGGCGGTGGCCGGCGGTACTCCGCCCGCGACGTCGCCCGGCTGCGCGAGGTGCAGCGCCTGTCCAAGGATGACGGCGTCAACCTGGCCGGCATCAAGCGGGTCATCGAGCTCGAGCACCAGGTCGAGGCGCTCCAGGCCCGCGCCGCGGAGCTGGCTGCATCGCTGGCCGCGGCTCAGGGCGCGCTCGCCGGGGCGCACGACACGGCGGTTGCTTCATTGCGCCGCGACCTGGTGCCGCTGCGCACCAGCGCCTTGGTGGTGTGGCGCCCGCAGCGCTGAGGGAAGAACCGGCACGCAGGACCGGCCGGCACAGGTGGTGGGCACCTGTACCGGCCGGCGGCTGGGCGAGTCAGGCGATGCGCACGGTCCAGAAGACCCGGTGGTTCGAGGGCGCCTTGATCGTCTTTTGTCCGAGATAGGTCGACGTGCAGTTGGCCTCGTCGCGGAAGATCCTGCCGACGACCTGAACTCTGTCGGTGCCGTAGTAGTACATGATGTACTGCCCTGCCGGGACGTACGCGTTCACCGAACGGCCCACGTCGTTCGTGTCCGACCTCTCGGCAGTGAACGATGCGCCGAACGTCAGGCCGATCTTGGCCGAAGCGACCTTCCAGAGGGAGGCCTCCATCTCGGCCGTCACGCTGTAGCTGGCCGTTGCCGAGTAGGTGATGGTGGTTGAGCTGTTGACCGAGAAGGTCCCCGTCATCGGGTTGCTTCGTCCACGGTTGTCGTAGCCCTGGGAATCCTGCGCTGCCCGAGTCACGATGCTCGACGTGGGGGTCGTCATGTAGGGACCGCTCGTTGGGCAGGCTGCGAGCGCCGGTGCGGCCATCGACACCGGCGCGACAATGCTGGTCAGTAAGGTCAGGCTGAGGGCTGAGATGCGGATTTTCTTCATGCTGCGTCCTGTCCGGTCGCGACTCGTGGTGAGCCGATGGAGCAGGAAGCTAAGGGCGAGGCGGGCCGTGGGGGATGCTTCTGCCAGGCGTGACGTCGCCTGGCGGGAAGTCGCCAACGCAGCAATGGGGCTAGCGATCGGAGACCCGCTTTGCCACGATCTGGCGCGAGGGGGTGGGCCCGTCATGAACGAGCAGATGGTGCAGCACGTGCGGCTGCCGCAGGCTTGGGACTTGCTGCAGGCACTCGAGGGTGAAGTGCGGCGCGGGAGCAGTGGCTCCTTTGTCGTCGAGTCGAGTGATGAGGTGCGGGAACGCCTATGCGCGCATCCACAGCGGTGGGAGATTCTCAACCTCGATAGCCTCGCCGGACGCCTCCGTGATCGGCTGCTCGCAGAGTTGCCAGCCGAGCACGACCGGCTACGAGTCGGCCTCGCACGTGGATTGAGTTCGAAGCTCCTGCTGACACAGAGCACTGCCGACGATCCCGGCTTCCGGCCTCTGCAGCTCTTGGCTTGCGCGTTCGGAGAACAGACCAGGGTGCGGCGGTCGCTTCCCTTTTGGATGATCGTCATAGACAGGGAGGTGGCCGTTCTCGAGCGCCCAGGCTTCGCCACCGGTGGCGTGTTCGTCACGACGCCAGAGATCATTGACAACCTTGTCGCCACCTTCCAGCACCTGTGGAAGGGGGCTCGCTTGTTCAATGAGCA
>JAYTOZ010000133.1:0-4727 GCA_043747515.1 Frankiales bacterium
GCCGCAGCGGCCACCGAGCTCGGCGCGCTCGCCGCCCGGGTGCGCACCACCACGTTGACGGTCGCGTCCGGGCAGAGCTGGTGCAGCCCGGCCTCCAGCATGTTCGCAGCGGCCGGCGACGCCACCGCCGGCTCCTACGACAACGCCGCCGCAGCCTGCGGCCAGGCCACGACGTCGCTCGCGACCTACGCCGCGGAACTGGACCAGGCTCAGCAGGTTGCCAGGGCCGCGAACGCCGCAGCCGGCGAGTTGAACACGGCCCGGACGGCGTTGCAGGGCCGACGTGAGGCGTTGGACGTGCAGTCGTCGGCTCGACCGTTCGGGGCGCCGCCCGACCCGGGCCTGGCCGCGTCGTACGCGCAGCTCCATGCCCATGCCGACTCGATCAGTCAGGGCGCCGCGCATGTCGCGACCCTCGCTCAGCAGGCCCAGTTGATGGCCACGGACGCTGGCCGCAAAGCCGCCGCCGCGTTTGAGCAGATCGCCGCGATGACGATGCCGGCGCGTCAGGAAGCGGCCCGCGCAGCGGTCCGGGCGGCGGCGCCGTCAGAGGGCAGCTCGGCCTGGGACATCGCGGCGCTCGTCGGCCTGAGCGTTGTGGACCTTGGACTGCTCGCGGCGGACACCGCCCAACTCGGTCTCGACCCGGTCACCGACGTGGCCACCGGCGTGACCGTGGCCAGGACCGGCAGTATCGCCGCCCGGCTGTTTGGCCGCGGCGCGTTGCGTGAAGCTGAGCACCAGGCCGAAGAGTCCGCCGCTGCGCGCGCCGCCGCACAAGTGGCCAAGTCCAATAAACCTGAATGGCTGATACGTGCCGAGAAGGGCTCAAAGTTTCACACGGAAGTGCAGACCGACCTGGGATCAACCTATGCCAGTGAACTGTATGTCAACGGTGTCAGCAGGAGTGGTTACCGCATTCTGGATGCCTACGGCAAGGACACGGGAGAGATCCTGTCGCTGAAGAACACCCAGCTCGCTCAGGTTGATGAGAAGACCGCGCTTGGATACCTACGAGAGCTAGCAGTCAAATATGCGCCTGGCACCAGGATCGCCACGGTCCCGTCGTCCGGTGCTTTAGGTGGGGACGTCCTCGAAGGCCAGATGATCTTGGGCGTACCTGTCCAGGCCGCGCCCATCCCAGAAGCGGTTAGCCTCGCCGCGCGCCGATTAGACATTGTGATCCGTGAAATTTCACTTCCGCATGTGCCGTAGGGAGACTATGAACGCATGGAGCTGACCTACTGCGACCGTTGGAACAAGCTGATGACTGAGCCAATGTCTGCCTTTGACGAAGTCGAGGCCCGGCGAAGGCACGAAGCGGGTGAGCTCTACACGGCCATCTCCTGGGTCGACGATCGCCCCGACGCCTTCGTCGAGGTCAGGTTCGAGACGGCATACGTGGGATGCAAGTTTCTCGACGAGCAGCTGCGGATCGTGCTGACCTACAGATTCGACCGACTCTCGGTCGACCGAATGTTTCTCGTGGAAACCCGCTACTACAACCCAGACGACCGCAGTCAACACGAAAGCATGAGATTTGATGTTGACGGCTCGATGAAGCGCAAGCTGGCGTCGACCGAGTTTTTGGAGGTCGCGGATACCCCCCTGGCCGGAGATGAGCTTGCGATTCTGTACGAACCGGTGCCGCAGTTCGGGCAGTACGAATCGGTGTTACGACGCGAGCGGGACCGGTCTGTCGCCGACCAGCCGGCCTGACGTCGGGGTCGCGCGGAGGTGGCGAGGGGTGCGGTGCCCCTGAATTGCGGCGGTTGCCTCCCGACATGCCTGACGGCCCTTCGCTGAATCTGTGATGGTGGCGGCGGGGGCTGCGAGGCGAGAGGACGCAGGCGTCGGTCGTTCTGTGGCTGGGAGCCGCAATGTCGGTGGCTGTCGTGCTGAGACCTACCGTTGCGACACTGGCCATGGCGTCGTTCGTGCGGTTGCGTCACGATGCGGACGTGACCGTTCCGTCTTTGCATCCTGGTGGGTTTGCTGACCTGAACTCCTCGACGGGGGATCGTGCGTGAGTTCGGGGTTGCGGGACCGGGGCGGGCGCGAGGGGGTGGCGTTGCACCGGCCTGAGCGCAGCTGGCCGCTGCCGCCACCCATCGGCCCGATTGCGCTGGCCGCCGCGCCGGGGTTACCGGAACCGGAACGCGGCGGGTTGCTGACGTCGGTCCTGCCGCTGGTCGGGAGCTTGGGGATCGTGGCGTTCGCGTTCGTTGTCCGCTCGGTGGTGTATCTGGTGGTGGCCGGGTTCATGGTCACCGCGATGGTCGGTGGGACGCTGGGTGCGCGGGCGGTGCAGCGCCGCTCCGAACGCGGCCGGCGAACCCGGGCCCGTGCCGGCTACGAGCGGCATCTGCGGGACGTCGCGGGGCGGGCGGACGCGGCGGCCGTGGTGCAACTGGACGGCCTGCTGGGCCTGTATCCAGACACCGTCGGGCTGCTCGCACATGCCGCAGCCGGGATCGTGTGGGAACGACGCCGGCATCATCCGGACTTCGGGCACGTCCGGCTGGGTCTGGGCCGGGTGCCGGCTGGCTCGCCGGTGACCTCAGCCGAGGGGTCCGGGCCGTTGGCCGCACGCGAAGCCGATCTGGCGGCAGCCGCCGACGAGCTGGTGACCGGGTCCGCGGCGCTGCCCGACGCCCCGGTCGTGATACCGCTGCGGGACCTGAGCAGCGTCGCGCTGGTCGGGCCACGACCGGTGGCCCGCGAGCTGGCGGGTTCGTGGTTGGCGTCACTGGCCGCGACGTGCTCAAGCACCGACCTGCGCGTCCTGGTCCACCTGCCCGAGCAGGCCAAAGAGACGTCCGGCGTGTTGGAGCCGGCTGGGGTGTGGGAGTGGCTCAAGTGGCTGCCGCACCTGCGCGATGTGTTGGCTGGTGAAGGTTTCGGTCGGGCGACCCGGGCGGTCACCCACGACGCCGGCATCCTGCTGGGCTGGTTGGATCAGCTCGTCGGGGACCGGGAGGAGCAGGAACGTCGCACCAGCGAGTCCGCCGGCGGGTGGCGGCCGACAGGCACCTCGATCGTCGTCGGTGAGCATGTGCTGGTGCTGCTGGACGGGTATGACCCGGACGGTCCGCTCGGTCAGGCCCACGCGGTGGACACGTTGCTCGCCAGGGGGGCAGCGCTCGCGGTGACCGTGCTGGTCCTGGTCGACACCCCGGAGCAGGTCCCCAGCACCTGCGGCGCCACCGTGCTGCTGACGCCCGACGGCACCGCGACCTACCGGGAGGCCGGCCCCGCGGGCCGGCTGGAGCACCCGGTGCGGGCCGACCGGGTTGACCTGGTCGCCGCTGAGGAACTCGCCAGGTTGCTTGCGCCGTTGCGGGTCGCTGGAGCTGACGCGGGCGCTGACACGGTGACGACGGTCCGGCTCGTCGAGCTGCTCGGCCTGGATGACCCGGCCGAGCTGGACCCGACCGGGCAGCTGGCCGCCGACACCGACCCGCTGGAGCCGGGCCTACTCGCGACTCCGATCGGGGTCCGCGCCGATGGCAGCCCGATCGTGCTGGACCTGAAGGAGTCCGCGGCCGGCGGTCTGGGTCCGCATGGGGTGCTGGTCGGCGCGACCGGGTCGGGCAAGAGTGAGCTGCTGCGCTCGTTGGTGGCCGGGTTGGCGGCCCGGCACTGTCCGGACCTGCTGTCGTTCGTGCTGGTGGACTTCAAGGGCGGGGCGGCGTTCGCCGACTTCGCCGCTCTGCCACACACCGCCGGCCTGATCACGAACCTGGCTGATGACCTGACCCTGGTCGACCGGATGCGGCAGGCCCTGGAAGGTGAGCTTGACCGTCGGCAGCAGTTGCTCAGCGACGCGGGTGTCGACTCGATCGGGGAGCTGCACCGCGCCCGCACCGCCGGGGCAGCGGTGCCTGCGCTGGCCTACCTGGTGGTCATCGTCGATGAGTTCGGTGAGCTGCTCGCGGCCCGGCCGGAGATGCTCGACGTCCTGGTCGGTATCGGCCGGCTCGGTCGGTCGTTGGGGGTGCATCTGCTGCTCGGCACGCAACGGCTCGAGGAAGGCCGGATCCGCGGCCTGGAGACGCACCTGCGTTACCGCCTGGTGCTGCGTACCTTCAGCCCGGCCGAGTCCCAGGCGGTGCTCGGCAGCGCCGATGCCTACGCGCTGCCACCGCTGCCCGGGTTGGGTTACCTGCGGGTCGATGCGACCGTCACCCGGTTCAAGGCGGCGCTGATGAGTTTGCCGCACCGGCCCCGGCGGGCCGGTGGCCTGCTCAGCGAGTTGGCGCAGGCCAGTCCGTTCCGGCTCATCGACCCCGACGCCGCGACCGCGCCTGGTGCTCCGCCGGCTGTTCTGGGCGCCGCCGGCGGCTCGGCCGGTCTGGGCGCCGGCGTCGTCGCAGCGCCCCGGACCGAGCTGCAGGTGCTACTCGGCCGTCTCAGCACAACGCCGGTCGACCGCGACCCCATCCAGCCGGCGGGGTCGGTCAGTCTGCTGGACCGACCCAACCAGGCGCTCATGGCGCAGGTCGCCCGACCGGTGTGGCTCCCGCCGCTGCCCGACACGATCTGCCTGGCCGAGCTCCTCGGCGCCGACGCGAGTGGCGGCGGTGACGGCGCCGACCTGCCGGGTGTCGTGACGGTCGGTCTGGTCGACGAGCCACGCCGTCAACGGCAGGTCCCGCTGCGCCTTGACCTGACCGGTGCGGGTGGGCACGTTGCGATCGTCGGTGGTCCACGGACCGGCCGGACCA
>JAYTOZ010000134.1:0-6408 GCA_043747515.1 Frankiales bacterium
CGCACCGTCGCCGCCGGTGGCTCGCTGCTGGACCCGCGCGCGACGGCGGCGGTGATGCAGCGGCTGCGGACACCCAAGGCGCTCGACCCCCTCGCCACGCTGACCGACCAGGAGCGCCGGATCCTGGAGCTGATCGGTGAGGGGCTGACCAACCGCGAGATCGGCCAACGGATGTTCCTGGCCGAGAAGACCGTCAAGAATTACGTCAGCAACCTGCTGGCCAAGCTCGGCTTGCAGCGGCGGACGCAGGTCGCTGTGCTCGCCACCGAGGTGCGCCGCGTCGACGGCTGAGCCCGGGGGCGTGCCGCCCGCCGCGATGGGGTAAGCCGACGTTGATGAATGCCAGCAACGCTCAGGAAATGCGGTGACGTCTTCCGACCCGTTCGTCGCCGTGCTGCCCTGCACGGCGATGTCGGCGGCGGTGGCCCGCAAGCTCACCACCGAGCGATGTCTCGAGTGGGGCATCCCGTCGATGTGCAGCGACCTGGCGGTGGTCGTTTCCGAATTGGTCGCCAACGCCGTTCGGCACGCCGGCACCGACATCACCGTCCGGCTGTCCCGCCTCGGTGACGGGGTCAGGGTCGAGGTGGCCGACGGTTCGCGCCGACCGTTGCGGCCGCGAGCCGCGACGCTGGTCGACGAGGGTGGCCGGGGGTTGCTGCTCGTCGACGCGCTGTCCACCCGCTATGGCGTGGAGGCCGAACGCAATGGCAAGCTTGTGTGGGCCGAACTCCAGCCTGAGGCGACGGGCTGACGCCGCCGTGCGGGGAAGGGGGACGTCGTGGAGCTGGTGCAGGTGTCGATACGAGAAAAAGGCGCAGTGCTCTTCACCTGCCGGGTGTGCGACGAGCAGAGCCCGGCGACCCCCGGCATCCCGCTGGCCGAGGCCGCCCGTGAGTTCCTGGCCATGCACCCTGCTTGCGCGGACCCAGCCGAGCACGAGCTCGCTCGGCCGATGACGACGTGGCGGTCAGCGCCTGAGGGCGCTCAGCCGTAGCGGTGGTTTTTCTCGGCGTGCCCACCGGGCCGGGTACAGGAGCGGCCGTTCATGGACCGGTGGCCGCACAGCCCGACCGTCGCCTGGTCAGGTTCCGGGACCGGTCGTTGCGGGGCCGCTGGCGTCCGGGGCGCGATCGGGGGCCGGGCCGGCTTGCCCGATGGGGTCGAGGCCGCCGCCCGCCGCGCCTCTTTGATCGCCCGCAGGGCGTCGGTCTTGCTCATCGGCCCAGCCTAGGACCTCGTTGTCCGGTCGCGATGGATATGCACAGATGCTCGTCGGCAGCGTCATCGGGGTGTACGGTTGCGGTGGTTGCAAATGCATGAAAGCGAACGTTCTCGAACGCCCGCGGAGTGTGGTCGCGGGCGTTCTTCGTCTCCGGCGCAGCCCGGGGCACCGCGCAGTGCGGTCCTCGTCCTCGTCTTGAAGGAGACACCAGCATGGCTCAGGGCACCGTCAAGTGGTTCAACGCGGAGAAGGGCTTCGGCTTCATCGCCCAGGACGGCGGAGGCGCTGACGTCTTCTGCCACTTCTCCGCCATCCAGTCCGACGGCTATAAGTCGCTCGATGAGAACCAGCGCGTGGAGTTCGATATCACGCAGGGTCAGAAGGGCCCGCAGGCGGAGAACGTCCGCCCGGTCTAGTCCCAACACGTACGCCGGCCCGGTTACCCCTTGTGGGCAGCCGGGCCGTCCTACGTTCGGGCAGCTTCGGGACTCAGCGGTCCTGGTCGGTCGGCCGGATGAGCAACTCATTGACGCTGACGTGCGACGGTTGGGTGACGGCGTAGACGACGGCGCGAGCAATGTCGTCGGCCTGCAGCGGGCGCATCCCGGCGATCCACCGCTCGATCCCGGCCTTGGTGTCGGCGTGGGTGATGTGCGACTGCAGCTCGGTGGCCACCGCCCCCGGCTCCACCATCGTGACGCGGACACCGCGGGTCGTGAGCTCCTGGCGCAGCGACTCGCTGAAGGCATTGACCGCGAACTTGGAAGCGTTGTAGACGCCGGACCCGGCCCGGGCGACCCGGCCGGCGACGCTCGACACCTGGACGATGTCGCCACCGCCGCGGGTGAGGAGGTACGGCACGGCCGCGTGCGTGAGGTACATCAGGCCGTAGACGTTGGTGTCGATCATCCGACGCCAGTCCTCGGTGTCGGCGCCTTCGATCGGGCCGAGCAGCATGACGCCGGCATTATTGACGACGATGTCGAGGCCGCCGAGCTCGGCGACCGTACGGTCCACGGCGGCGGCGCAGGCTGCCTCGTCGGTCACGTCGAGTTCGAGGGTGAGGACGGTCGCCCCGTCCTGCTCCAGTGTGTGCTTCAGGGCCTCCAGGCGGTCCAGGCGGCGGGCGGCGATCGCCACCGCCGCTCCCTGCTCGGCCAGGGCGACGGCCGTCGCCTCGCCGATACCGGACGACGCACCCGTGATGAGGGCGATCTTGCCGACGAGCTGCTGGGCCATGGGTGGCGATCCTTCCTGTCGAGGTGTGTGCCCAGCTAACCCTGCCCCGCCAGGGCGTCGGCTACCACCCCGGGGCAGTGATCAGCTGCTGTGCGGGCCGCCGATGGCGACCGGTGGATTGGCGACCGGTACGCCGGAGCCGTCGCGCCGGCCGGTGGCCGGTGGCAGCTCGACCGGATCGCCGTTGGCAGCGGCCGCCCACGCCGGCACCGGCCCGGCCCAGCCCAGCACCAGCAGTGCCTCACCGGACAGCAGGCGTTGGCAGCGCACGCCGCCGGTCGCCCGGCCCTTGCGCGGGTAGTCCGACAGCGGCGTGACCTTCACCGACGACACCACTTGCGGGCCGCTGCCCCGGCCCTCGGCCGGCAGCCCTGCGCCGGTCACGACGACCGGCTCGTCGAACAGCGTCCCGTCACCCTGCAGGGGCACCGCACTGAAGCCGATGACCGACGCACCGGTAGCGAGCTTCATGCCGGCCATCCCACCGGCGGACCGGCCCTGCGGCCGCACCACGTCGGCCGGGAAGCGCAGCAGGTCACCCGAGGAGGCAAACAGCACAAGCTCCTCCTGACCGTCGAGCAACTCGATCGCCCCCACCACCTGATCGCCGGGTCGCAGGGAAACGACCTCGATGGAGTCGCCCCGCGGCGGCCAGTCGGGGGTGACGCGCTTGACCACTCCCGCGCGGGTTGCCAGCACGATCCCCGGCCCGTCCGTGCGCAGCGAGCACAGTCCGAGCACCCGTTCTCCACGGGTCAGCTCGGCGAACTCGGCCGCCGACGCGCCGCCGCGCAGCGACAAGGCGCCGGTCGTGACCGTGGGCACGCCGGGGATGTCCAGCACCGCGACCCGGATCGCCCGGCCAGCGGAGGTCAGGAGCCCGACCTGCCCGCGGGTCGTCGTCCGCGCGGTCGCCACGATGACGTCGTGCCGGTGCCGCCGGCCACCGGGCTGGACCGCTCCCTCGTGCACCGGGGTGCGGGCCAGCAGACCGGCACTGGACAACAGGACGTCACACGGCTCGTCGGCGACCTCGAGCGAGCTGGGCTTGGTCACGAGCGTCTTGAGGTCACCGCCCACCAGGACGGTACGACGGGGGGTGCCGTGTCCGGCGGCGACCTCGGCCAGCTCGGTCGAGATGACTGCGCGCAGGACCGCCGGGTCGGCGAGAATATTGCTCAGGGTCGCCATCAGGGCCTGCAGCTCGTGCAGCTCGGCCCCGAGCTTGTCGACCTCGAGGGCGACCAGGCGGCGCAGTTGCATGTCGAGCACGTAGCCGGCCTGGACGTCGGAGAATCCGAAGTGGTCCATCAGCTGGGTGCGTGCGATGGCGACGTCCGCGCTGGCTCGGATGATCCGGACCACCTCGTCGATGTTGGCCAGTGCCAGCAGCAGGCCCTCGACGAGGTGCGCTCGCTCCTGTGCCTTACGGAGCCGGTAGCGGGTGCGCCGGGTGACGACATCGACCCGGTGGGCGAGGAAGACCTCGAGCAGTGCCAACAGGCCGAGGGTGCGGGGCTCGCCGTCGACGAGCGCGACGTTGTTGATGCCGAAACTCTCCTCGAGCGGGGTGAGCCGGTAGAGCTCGGCGAGCACCGCCTGCGGGTTGAAGCCGGCCTTGATCTCGAAGACCAGCTGGGTGCCGAGCGAGCGGTCGGTGAGGTCCTTGACGTCGGCGATGCCCTGCAGTTTCTTGGCGTTGACGAGCTCCTTGACCTTGGCGATGACCCGCTCGGCGCCGACGCCGTAGGGCAGCTCGGTGACCGTGATGCTGGACTTCCCCCTGGCCAGGGCGCCCATCTCGGCGGTGGCCCGCATGCGCACCACCCCCCGCCCGCTTTCGTATGCGGAGCGCACCTCGGTCATCCCGAGCAGCTGGCCCCCGGTCGGCAGGTCGGGCCCCGGCACGAAACGCATCAGGTCCGCGAGCGACGCCTCCGGGTGTTCGAGCAGGTGCTGTGCCGCGTCGACCACCTCGACGAGGTTGTGCGGGATCATGTTTGTCGCCATGCCGACCGCGATGCCCGAGGTGCCGTTGACCAGCAGGTTGGGGTAGGCCGCGGGCAGCACCGACGGCTGGATCTCGCTGCCGTCGTAGTTGGGCTCGAAGTCGACGGTTTCCTCACCCAGGCCGTCGGTGAGCAGCAACGCGGCGGCCGTCATCCGGGCTTCCGTGTACCTCGCAGCGGCCGGCGGGTCGTCGGGAGATCCGAAGTTTCCGTGGCCGTCGACCAGCGGCACCCGCATCGAGAAGGGCTGGGCCAGCCGTACAAGGGCGTCGTAGATGGCGCTGTCGCCATGCGGGTGGAACCGGCCCATCACGTCGCCGACGACCCTGGCGCTCTTGACGTGGCCCCGGTCCGGGCGCAGGCCGGAGTCAGCCATCGAGTAGAGGATCCGGCGGTGGACCGGTTTCAGACCGTCCCGCGCGTCGGGCAGGGCCCGGCTGTAGATGACCGAGTAGCTGTATTCGAGGTAGGACGATTCGATCTCGTCGACGACGTCGGTGTCGATGATGGTGCCGTCGCCCTCGAAGGGCGGGATGTGGACGGTGGAGGCCCGCCGGCGGGGCGGCATCAGGCGTCGAGGGCGGCGCGGTCGACCCGCCCGGCAGAGGCCACGATGAAGTCCCGGCGCGGTGCGACGTCGTTGCCCATCAGCAGCTCGAGGGCGCGCTCGGCAGCGTCGGCCTCGCCGGGGTTGATCCGCCGCAGCGTCCGGGTCGCGGGGTGCATCGTGGTTTCGGCCAGCTGGTCGGGGTCCATCTCACCCAAGCCCTTGTAGCGCTGGATCGGCTGCTTGATCCGCTTGCCCGAGGCCTCGAGGCGCTTGACCAGAGCCCGCATCTGCTGCTCGCTGTAGGTGTAGACCGGTTCCGGCACCCCGCTGATCTCGACCCGGTGCAGCGGCGGCACGGCGGCGTAGAGCCGGCCGGCCGAGATGACCTGCGGCATGTAGCGCGCGAACAGCGTGATGAGCAGGCAGCGGATGTGCGCGCCGTCGACATCGGCGTCGGTGGTGATGACGATCTTGCCGTAGCGCATCTGGTCCAGGTCGAAGGTGCGGCCGGTGCCGGCGCCGACGACCTGGATGATCGATGCGCACTCGACGTTGGCGAGCATCTCGCCGACGCCGGCCTTCTGGACGTTCAAGATCTTGCCGCGCAGGGGCAGCAACGCCTGGAATTCACTGTTGCGGGCGAGTTTGCCGGTGCCGAGGGCACTGTCGCCCTCGACCAGCCACAGCTCGGTGCGGGCCACCTGCGTCGAGCGGCAGTCGGCGAGCTTGGCCGGCAGCGTCGAGGACTCCAGCGCGGTCTTGCGGCGTGCGGCGTCCTTCGAGGCCTTCGCGGCCTGCCGGGTCTTGGCGGCCGCAGCGATCTTGTCGAGCACCGTGCGCACCTGGGCCTTGCGCTTGCGGTCGTCGAGGAAGGCGGCCTTGAAGGCCCGGGCCGTCACGTCGGCGACGATCTTTGTGACTCCGGGCGTGCCGAGCTCGTCCTTGGTCTGGCCGAGGTACTGCGGTTCCGGCACCTTCACCGTGACGACGGCTGTAAGCCCCTCCAGGACGTCGTCCTTGATGACCGGGTCGTCGTTGACCCGCAGCACCCGGGCCGCCTTCATCGCGTCGTTGAGCGTGCGCAGCAGGGCCCGCTCGAAACCGTTTTGATGGGTGCCGCCGTGCGGGGTCGCGACGACGTTGCAGAAGCTCTGGATGACCGTGTCGTAGGACGTGCCCCAGCGCAGGCTGATGTCGACCTCGCAGGTGCGCTCCACCGTCTGGGTCGTCAGGTGCCCGGCGGCGTCCAGGACCGGCACGGTCTCCTTGTAGCTGCCGTGACCGAGCAGCTGGACCGGGTCGCAGACGGCGCCGTCGGGGGCAAGGTGCTCGACGAAGTCGCGGGTGCCCCCGTCGAAGCGGAACACCTCCTGCTCCCGGTCGTC
>JAYTOZ010000135.1:0-6901 GCA_043747515.1 Frankiales bacterium
TCGACCTCACCACAGACGAGCAGAAACAGCGGTGGCTGCCGCCGTTCGTGACCGGCGAGATGATCACCGCGATTGCGATGTCCGAGCCCGGCGCCGGCAGCGACCTGCAGGGCCTGCGCACGACGGCCCGTCCGGACGGGTCGGACTGGGTCGTGAGCGGTTCCAAGACGTTCATCACCAACGGCATCAACGCCGACCTGGTGCTGGTCGTCGCCCGCACGGATCCCGATGCCGGCGCGCACGGCTTCTCGCTGCTCGCTGTCGAACGCGGCATGCCGGGGTTCGAGCGCGGCCGCAATCTGGACAAGGTCGGCATGAAGGCGCAGGACACCGCTGAGTTGTTCTTCGACGAGGTGCGGGTGCCCGCCGGCAATCTCGTCGGCACGCCCGGTGGGGGTTTTGTGCACCTGATGAACGCCCTGCCCCAGGAGCGCCTGTCGATTGCCGTCGTCGCGGTCGCGGCGGCCCGCAAGATCCTGGACCTTACGCTGGCCTACTGCAAGGAGCGCACGGCGTTCGGCAAGGCGATCGGCAGCTTCCAGCACAACCGGTTCGTGCTGGCCGAGATGGAGACCGAGATCTCGATCGCCGAGCAGTACATCGACCGCGCGGTGCTCGAGCACAACGCCGGCCGGTTCGACGTGAAGGACGCCGCGATGGCCAAATGGTGGACCACGGAGCTGCAGAAGCGGGTGGTCGACCAGTGCGTGCAACTGCACGGCGGCTACGGCTACATGCTGGAGTACCCCGTGGCCAGGGCCTTTCTTGATTCGCGGGTGCAGACGATCTACGGCGGCACGACCGAGATCATGAAAGAGATCATCGGCCGGAGCATGGGCGTCTGATGGGCTCGCACGGCGAAGGCCTACCGCCGCATTTCCCGACCTGCTTCGGGTGCGGTGCCCGAGCCGGGCTCCATGTCTCGGCCCACCGCGAGGGCGAGGACATCGTGTCGACGCACACGTTCGGCGAGCAGCACAGCGGTGCGCCGGGCATTGCGCACGGCGGTCTCGTCGCGGCGCTCGTCGATGAGCTGCTCGGCTACGTGGTGTGGCTGCGCCACGAGCCCGCGGTCACCCGCACCCTGGAGCTGGAGTACCGCCAGCCGGTGCTCGTCGGGGTGTCCTACGACCTGCGAGCCCGGATCGACAGAGTCGACGGCCGGAAGGTCTTCGCCTCGTGCGAGGGCAGCCCGGCCGGCGGTGCGCCGACGTTTCGCGGTTCGGCCTTGTTTGTCAAGGTGGAGCCGGCGCACTTCTCGGTCGGGGCAGCCGGAGCTACGGCCTGAGCGCCGGCGTCCGACGGGACAGCAGCGCCGCCAGTGCCATCCGCCGCAGCAGCCGGCTGAGCCGGGCCGGCGGCACGGACGTGTCGACCAGGGCGGTCGAGTTCAGCAGCGCAAAGGTCGAGGCCACTACGACGGAGATCTCCGGCTCGGTGAGGTCGTCGCGGTGCCGGGTGACCACCTCTCGCCACACCTGCTCGTAGGCGCGCTGCCGGCGGCGCAGCGAGCGGCGGACGTCGTCGGACAGCGCCCGTTGCTCGCGTGCCCAGACCCCGAGCAGGGCGCGCTCGCCGACGGCGAACGTGACGTGCAGGTCCACGAGCGCCTCGAGCGCGCTGTCCCCGGTCGACAGGCCCTGCGCCCCGGCCAGCAGCCGCGTCATGGCCTGTTCGCACAAGGATTCGAGCAACTGCTGCTTGGACGCGAAATGCCGGTAGACCCCGGGGCCGGTGATGCCCGCCGCTGCGCCGATGTCGTCGATGCCAACCGCGTGGTAACCGCGGGCCGCGAACAGGTCGGCGGCGGCCTCCAGGAGCAGCGCTCGTCGCGGGGCTGCAGCGGTGGACACGACCCTCAGGTTAGCCTGCGTTCACATCACGGGTACGACGTCCCGGAGGTCAACGTGCGACCGGATCTGCCGTCCCTGCTCGCTGATCTGCGGGACGAGCAGGCGGACCTGCGGCACCTGGTCATCGGCGCATCGCTCGACGCGCCGACCCCGGCACACGGGTGGGACGTACGCGATGCAGTGAGCCATCTGTGGGGCAGCGACCGCGAGGCGACGAACGCGGCGGGCGCGCCGGCCAGCTTTCTTGCGCAGCTGCCGGGCATTGCGCTGGACATCGATGGCTTCCTCACCGGTCAGCTCGTCGAGGGTCGTCAGCTCGGCACCGGCCTGCTGCCGCGGTGGCAGGCCGACTTCGACCGGATGGTCGTTGTGCTGGGTGAGCTGGACCCGTCGACGCGGGTGCCCTGGTACGGCCCGCCGATGAGCCTGACGTCCTTCGCGACGGCCCGGCTGATGGAGTACTGGGCGCACGGCCAGGACGTCGCCGACGGGCTCGCCGCGACGCGCACCCCGACCGCACGGCTCCGGCACATCTGCCATCTCGGCGTCCAGACGTACGGGTTCGCGTACGCCATCAGGGGTCTCGACGCGCCGGGTCCTGCCCCAAGCGTGCGCCTGCTCGCCCCCGATGGCGGCACTTGGGAGTGGGGCAGTGGCGACGACGCAGTCGAGGGAGCGGCCGTCGACTTCTGTCTGCGGGTCACCCAGCGCCGGCATCGCGACGACACGGGGCTCGTCGCGACCGGACCTCGGGCCGACGCCTGGCTCAACCTCGCGCAGTGCTTTGCGGGTCCGCCGGGACCCGGTCGGGGCAGGGCCTGATGAGCGCGCGCTGGGAGACCCCGGAGCGACTGGCCCTGCGTCGGTTGGCCCGCGACGTCGTGGCCGCCGAGGTCGCTCCGCACATCGGTGACTGGGAACGCGACGGGCTGCTCCCACGCGAGCTGCACCGCACGTTCGCCGAGGTCGGTCTGCTGGGTGTCGGTTTCGCCGAGCAGATCGGCGGCAGCGGCGGCGACAGCATCGACGCGGCGATCGTCACGGAGGAGATCCTGCAGGGCGGGGGAAGCGGTGGCGTCGTTGCGAGCTTGTTCACCCACGGCATCGCGCTGCCCCACATCGTCCGGTCCGGTCACCCCGAACTCATCGAGCGCTACGTCCGCCCGACGCTCGCCGGTGCGCTGATCGGTGCGCTCGCGGTGACCGAACCCGGCGGCGGCTCGGACGTCGCCGGCCTACGCACCCGGGCGGTCCGCGAGGGCGACGAGTGGATCGTCAACGGCGGCAAGACCTACATCACGAGCGGCGTGCGGGCTGACTTCGTCACGGTGGCGGTCCGCACCGGCGGCCCGGGCTGGGGTGGCATCAGCTTGTTGGTCATCGACAAGGGGCTGCCCGGGTTCGTGGTCAGTGCCCCGCTGGACAAGATGGGCTGGCGCTGCAGCGACACCGCCGAGCTCAGCTTCGACGATGTCCGGGTGCCGGCCGGCAACCTCGTCGGCGTCCAGGGGGAGGGCTTCACGGCGATCATGCAGCAGTTCCAGCCCGAGCGGCTCGCCCTTGCCGTCCAGGCCTACGCCACCGCTCAGCGCTGCCTCGATCTGAGCCTGGCCTGGGTCAAGGACCGGCAAAGCTTCGGTCGGCCGCTGGCGAGCCGGCAGGTCGTCCGGCACAAGCTCGCCGAGATGGCCCGACAGGTCTGGGCGGCAAGGGCGGCCACCCGCGCGGCGTACGACCTGTGGCTCGACACCGGGGACGCGGTCACCGAGGTCTCGATGGCCAAGAACACGGCCTGCGCAGCGTGTGATCACGTTGTGGACCAGGCGGTGCAGCTGTTCGGTGGACTCGGGTACATGCGGGAAAGCGAGGTCGAGCGGCACTACCGCGACAGCCGGATCCTGCGCATCGGCGGCGGCACCGACGAGATCATGAACGACGTGATCGCCAAGCGCCTTGGCCTGTGACGGACGTGCCGCTCAGCTGAGCTCGTCGCCGGTGGCCTTTGCTGCTTCAGTGTCGGTGGCTGCGCCGTCGCTCTCCCGCTCGAAGACACCCTCGACCTCGAGGTTGCTGTCGGTCTGCTCGCCGACCTGCTCGACGAGCGTGCTGTCGTCGACGCCCTCGCCAGCCGGCCTGGTCGTGCCCGCATCGGAGGCGGGGGCGGTGGCGTTGCTGGACTCGCTCATGGTGGCTCCTCGGTGCAGGGTCAGGTCGACTCGAGCCTTACCCAGCAGCGCGGCGTCCACCCGGCCTCTGCCGTCCCGTCGGGTCGTTCCGGGTCGTGCCGAGGCGGATCGGTGCGACACTGGTGGCCACCCCAGACCGGTCTGGCCCTTCGGGGCGTCGTCGAGGAGAGCACCCCAGCATGAGCGCTGTCGCACCTGAGCAGGTCGAGCCGACGTCGGCCGTCGCCGCCCCTGCCCGCCCGCGCAAGGGGCCCGTCAAGAAGTCAGCCGCGAAAGCCCCTGCCGCGGCCGGCGCCGTGGCGACGCTCGAGGTCCCGGTGCCGACCGACCCCGTCGCAGATCTCGTGGCCGTGCCCGAGCCGACCGCCGCCGACCTCGAGGTCGAGGCGGAGGCCCTGGCCGCCGAGCCCGCCGAGCCCGTCGAGGTCGTCGCTGACGGGGTCGTGACCGACGAGGCGGCTGACGTCGAGGAGGAGGCCGCCGAGATCGAGGCCGGCGCGACCTTGTCGGTCGACGTCCTACGCCTCTATCTCAACCAGATCGGCCGCGTGCCGCTGCTCACCGCCGAGCAGGAGGTCGAGCTGGCCCGGGCGATGGAGGCGGGACTGTTCGCCGCCGAGCGGCTCACCGCGGGGGGCCGGATCAGCCCGACGATGAGGGTCGACCTGCAGACCGTCGTACGGCAGGGCGAGCGGGCCAAGCAGCACATGCTGGAGGCCAACCTGCGCCTGGTCGTGTCGGTCGCCAAGAAGTACGCCGGCCGCGGCATGGGACTCACCGACCTGATCCAGGAGGGCAACCTCGGCCTGATCCGCGCGGTCGAGAAGTTCGACTACACAAAAGGTTTCAAGTTTTCCACGTACGCCACCTGGTGGATTCGGCAGGCGTTGACCCGCGCGATGGCCGACCAGGCGCGCACCATCCGGCTGCCTGTCCACATGGTCGAGCAGGTCAACAAGATCCGCCGGGTCGAGCGCGACCTGGTGGTGCAGCTGGGCCGCAAGCCCACCGCCGCGGAGATCGCTGTCGAGGTCGACCTCACCCCCGAGCGGGTCGAGGAGATCCGCTCCTACAACCGCGACCCCGCCTCGCTCGACGCCCTGATCGGCGAGGACAGCGACGCGAGCCTCGGGGACTTCATCGAGGATGAGCACGCCGTCATGCCGGGTGAGGCGGCCGCGTTCCTGCTGATGCGCGAGGAGCTTTCGGCGGTGCTGGCCTCGCTGACCGACCGCGAGCGCCGCGTCATGGAGATGCGCTACGGCCTGGTCGACGGCCAGCCACGCACCCTGGACGACATCGGCAAGGACTTCAACCTGACCCGCGAGCGGATCCGCCAGATCGAGGGCAAGACGCTTTCCAAGCTGCGCCACCCGTCGCGGTCGGCCAGCCTGCGCGACTACCTCGACGACTGAGCGTTACGCCGGTGCCGCGGTCCCGTCCGCGCGGCACCGAAGCCCCGTTGCGACGTACGATCTAGGCGTGCTCCGGCTTCTCATCACCCCGCGCTGGCTGGTCCGGCACGTGCTGATGCTGGTCCTGGTCGCGGTGTGCCTGGTGGCCTCGCGGTGGCAGCTGGGCCGGGCGATCGAGCGGCATTCGATCCAGAACTGGTCCTACACGGTCGAGTGGGTGCTGTTCGCCGGCTTCGTCGTGTTCGGCTGGTCGTGGTTCCTGCGCGACGACCTGCGTGGCCCCGAGGTTGAGGCGCCGGTCGACTCGCGCGATGCCGAACCGTCGCTGCCGGTCGCCCAGCCGGTGTCGGACGAGCAGGACCCGGAGCTGGCCGCCTACAACCGTTATCTCGCCGAGCTCAACGCCAAACGCGGGTGAGAGGGGCGGCGGCGCTCGTCCGCTACCGGGTGATGGCGTACGTCGTCGGGGTGTTGCTCGCCGTGCTGGTGCTCGTCGGGGTGCCCCTGGAGTTCATCGCCGGCGCCCCAGGGGTCGACCAGGTGCTGGGGACGGCGCACGGCTTTCTCTATATCGTGCTGCTGCTGACCGTCGCCGATCTCGGCCTGCGCCGGCGGTTCCCAGCCAAGTGGCTGCTGATCGTCGCGCTGGCGGGAACGGTGCCGTTCTTGTCGTTCGTGGCCGAACGTCAGGTCACCGCCCGGGTGCGCGACGGCCGGCTCTGAGCGAGCCGAGCTGCGCCCGTCAGGTGCCCAGCTCGACGGCGCGGTGGACGGCTGCGGCGACCTGCGCCGGCGCTTCGAGGATGAGCAGGTGACCGCCGTCGAGGTATCGAAGCTCCGCGCGGGGGAGTCGGGTGGCGAGGTCGCGCTGTGCCTCGGGCGGCACGACGGCGTCACGACCGCCCATCGTGACGACCGACGGCGCCTGGACCTCCCGCAGCCGGCGGGCGATGCCGGGGCCTTCGTGCACCAGCGCCCGTTGCTCGGTCGCGAACGCGCCCCACGCGCCAGTGAGTGACCACATGCCAAGGGTTGCGGCGAGGGTGGCGCGCTGCGGTGCATCCAGCCGACTGCCGCTCGTTGCGGCGACCATCGGAGCCATCCGTCGGCCGGTCCGCGCCCTGAATCGCGCGCTACCGCTCCCCACACCGCGCATGGCCAGCATCCGATCGGTCCGCGACACCGCCAGCAAGCTGCCGACCGAACCGAGCAGGCAGAGGGCGATGCGGCTCGGTGCGTCGAGTGCGGCGCGTAAGGCGAGACCTCCGCCCAGGAGTGACCCACGAGCACAGCTCGCTCGATGCCCGCGTCGTCCAGGCGGCGGAGCAGCGCGGCGGCGTTGTGCGCAAAGCCACCCGCCGGGGTCCCGTCGTAGCCGGGACGGTCCGGCACGAGCAGCCGAAGCCCGCCAAGATGCGGCAGTACGAGCTCCCAGTCGGCGGCGCTG